>CAITDZ010000081.1 GCA_903891285.1 uncultured Solirubrobacterales bacterium | reverse complement strand
CTGCCGTACGCGGGCCGCCTACCCGGCCAGCGGCGCGCTTCGGTCAGGAACCGCCGAGCCAGGCCCGGATCTCATCACCGTGTTGGTCGAGTTCGGGCGGGGGCAGCCTGGTCCCGGGAGGCTCCCCGACGAGTCCGATCGGGGAGGCGGGGGTCCGGACGCCCTCGAACTCGTCCACCGGGTCGAGCCCCAGTTCCCCGGCCATCCGGTAGCCGCCTTCGATGTCGTTGACTGGGCCGGCCGGGACCCCCGCCGCATTCAGTACTTCGGCCCATTCGGCCACTCCCCGCTCCGCGAGCGCGGTCTCGATCGCCTCCCTCAGCGCATCGCGATTCTCGACCCGGGCGGCGTTGGTCTCGTACCGGGAGTCACCCGCCGCCTCCTCTAGCCCGAGCACCTCGCAGAGCGAGCGGAACTGGGCGTCGTTCCCGGCGCAGACCATCAGCGGCCCGTCGGCGGCGGCGAAGGTAGAGAACGGCTCGATGCTGGGGTGGACGTTGCCGAAACGCTTCGGTGATTCGCCGGTCGAGAGGAAGGCCGAGGACTGATTGGCCAGTCCGGCGAGGGCACTCGAGAGCAGGTCGACCGCGAGCCTCCCCCCCTCTCCCGTCTCGTCCCTTCGGTGGAGCAGGGCGAGGATCCCGGTCGCGGCGTTCATCCCGGCGATCACGTCGACCACCGCGACGCCGACCTTGCTCGCCTCCCCATCGGCCGGCCCGGTCACCGACATCAGGCCAGAGACGGCCTCGACCAGGGGGTCGTATCCGGGGAGGGCCGCCCCCTCCCCTTCGCCGAAGCCCGAGATCGAGCAGTAGATGACACCGGGGTTGCCCTGCGAGACTGAGTCGTAGTCGAGCCCGAACCGGGCCATCGTTCCCGGTCGGAAGTTCTCGATCACCACGTCGACCCGGGAGACCAGCTCCCTGGCAAGGGCCAGGCCGTCCTCGTCCTTCAGGTCGAGGGCGACCGAGCGCTTGTTCCGGTTGACCGAGAGGAAGTAGGTCGAGCGGCCGTCCGCGTCCACCGGGGGCATCCATCCCCTGGTCTCATCACCACCCGGCGGCTCCACCTTGACCACGTCCGCACCGAGGTCACCCAGGGTCATCGCCGCAAGCGGCCCGGCCAGAACCCGGCTGAAGTCGGCCACCAGAAGTCCGTCGAGCGCCCCCACGATCACTAACTATTGCGCGAAAGGGCATCGCATCGTCCCGGTGACATCGCGGTTCCCAGACGATTCCGCTACCGGGGGCCGGATCGGGGGTTTGTAGTCTCTGAACTCAGGGTTGGAGATCGAGGCGATTGGGAGGATGGCTTGAAGGACCGGGGGCACGTAGAGATGATTGATCGGCGGCCCGCAGACAAGGGTCGGCTGAGCCTGGGGCGGTCGATCCTCGTCACAACGCTTGCGGCGATCGGGCTGCTCGCCGTCGCTCCCTCGATCGCTTCAGCGGCGATCCGGTACACCTCTCCCACCGGTAGCGGTGTCGCATGCAGTCAGGCTTCCCCCTGCTCGCTGACCCAGGGCGTGAACGGTGCGTCGGCGGGCGACGAGGTCCGCCTGACCGCCGAGGAGTACACCGTGAACTCCCAGCTAGAGGTCCCTGCCGGTCGTGACAACCTCACCATTTCCGGCCCCCCGGGCCGCTACTCGCCCGCCGACTTCCAAGCCTTCATCTTCTTCGTTTCCCCCGCGACGAATGCGACGAACATCCTCGTCCGGGCGGACGGCTTCTCCCTCGAACGGGTCAACATCAATGGCGCGGCTGGCCCTGGAAACGTCCTGATAAACGGCCTGCTCGCAGAGGGGATGTCCCTCGAGCGAGTTCGGATCTTCGACGGGGGAAGCCTGGTGACGATCGTCTCCCAGGATGCAACGATCCAGAACAGCATCATTCGTCAGAATTCCGGAACCGTGGCCGCCGGGATCACCGGGGCGATCTTCGGAAGCACGATCACCTCGGTTACCGGGACGGCAATCGCCAACGACGACAACTGGCACGACTCAGCGGTCGGTGATTACTGCAGCCTCCTGATCCTGAACACGATCGCGGTGGGTGCAGTCAGGAACCTCTCCACCACGGATGGGGGAAGCGCCTGCAACCCGGTCACCACCTACAACAACTCATGGATCCCCTCGGCATCGGGCTTCGGTGGAGGTGGGATCAGCGACCCGGGTGGTTTCCTCACGACGGGAGCCGAGAACCTGCCCAACAGCCCGCCTGCGCTTGCCTCACCCTTCAGCGGCGTGGTCGAGCTCGCGCTCGACTCGCCAGCGATCAACACGGGGTGCGGAGGATCCTGCGGGGTCGAGGACTTCTACGGGCGGCCGCGGCCGATCGGAGTCGAAAACGACATCGGCGCGACCGAGACGATCCTGCCCCCGACAATCTCGACCGTCGGCGTCGACTCGAAGACGTACGACCGGGCTCAGCTCTCGGCCACGATCAACCCGAACGGCGGGACGACGACCTACAACTTCCAGATCCGGAAGGCGGGCGCCCCCACCTGGGAATCATTCGATGGTTCGACGACCGGCGAAGGGACGCTTCCGGAAACCGTTCGGGGTACCGCCCAGCCGCTCGATCCTGAAACCTCCTACGAAGTCAGGGTCATCGGGCTCAACTCTTCCGGAGTCGAATCAACCAGCCCCGCGGTAACGACGTTCACTACCGACGCCGCCCCACAGCCCGTCCCCGCCGCCTTCGTCCAGATCCGTTCGGCGAAGGCGAAGGTGACCCGCCGGGCCGCCCAGATCCAGGCGCGGATCAGGACCTCGGGAGCCGGAAGGGTGACCCTGCGGGCAACCCCCGCTGCCGGCGGGACGAAGACCTGGTGCCGGGTCAGGAAGACGGTCGCCGCTGCAGGTGTGCACACGGTCAGCTGCAACCTCGGGCGGAAGGGCAGGACCAGGATCCGCAAGTCTGCCCTCGGGCTGGTCCTCAAGGCATCCTTCACAGACGGGACTAACAACTCGGCGACCACCCAGCGCCGATTCACCATCCCTCGCAAGCGGTAGCGAGATCAGACCCCGATCTCGGGGATGAACTCGCGGACGTGGGCGGTGATCGTCTCCCGGACCCAGCGGCGGGTCTCGGGGTCGGCCATCCGGTAGCGACCGAGCAGCATCTTCTGGTCGTCGAGCGGCAGGCCTGCGATCTCCCAGGAGACGACCAGCCGCTCGAACAGCATCTCCTCCCTCCTCTGCCAGACATCCTCTACGTCGGCCGCGGCCGAGCTCGGTGGCTCGGCCAGCTTCGCGATCGTGCCGGCCGATAGCGCCTGGCGCAGGACGAGGACGTTCCCTTCCGCATCACGGTAGGAGGAGGTCGCAGTTTTTTCCTCGGCGGCCTTACGCCTTCGACGCTTCTTTGCCACCGTTCGCCTCCACCCCGACCGCACCGTAGCCACCGACGAAACTGCTCCCCGCCCGGTCCCTTGCCGCCAGTGCTGCGATCGCGCCCAGCATCAGCAGGTCGGCGCCAAGCCCGAAAACGGCCGCGAACTGGATCTCGAGGAAGGCGAAGACCCGGGTGATGAAGATCGAGATCAGGAGGGCCGAGCTATAGGCACGGTAGGCGGCCTGGTGGTGGCCGCGGAGCATCCGCCAGGTGCCGATCCCGACCAGGATGACCGAGGCGGTCATCGAGAGTCCCCGGCCCCAGTCGATCACCTCCCCGGCGGTCCCGGGGATGACCTTGTGGCTCACCTTGAGCCCGAAGATGTCGTATTCGACCTCGAGCAGGCCGGCCACGCTGATCAATGCCCAGAGGATCAGCACGGTCACGGTTGCTGCCTCGAACCAGGACTTCGCGGTCAGCCCGGTGACCCACCGACCGACCCCCTCCAGCCAGGTGGAAAATCGTGACGGGGGCTCGACCGGAGCCAGCTCGACCGAATCCAGGTAGCGCCTGGCCGCCTCCACCCTGGGGTCCCTCGGGTCGGCCTTCTCGAGCAGGTCATCGGCGGCCGCCTTCTCCTTGGGACCGAACTCACCGGTGACGGTCGAGGGAAGGAGGTCGAGCAGGTTCGCAAGTGCTCTCCTCGGTCCGATCTCGAGCCGTCGGGAGACCTCCCGGATCACCAGGAAGAGGATGATGAAGATGATGTAGATCAGGGGGGCGGCAGGCCGGAAGAAGTAGTCGTTGTCCTCGGTTATGAACTTGCCGAGCTCGTCGATGAAGAAGCCGAAGCCGATGCCGCCGAGTACCGCCGCGACCCGCCTCGACCACCGGTTCACGTAGATCAGGGCGAACCAGATCGCGATAAGCATGAAGAGACCACCCCAGAGCAGGTGGGCGATGTGGAGGCTGCCGCCGCCGAGCTGGGGGTAGTTGGTCAGCCAGAGCTGGGTCCTGATCACCAGGATCATCACCACGGCGCTGATCAGGAAGATCTGGAGCTGCTTTACGGAATCGAATCGGGGGACCGGGTTGCGGAGCGCATGGCGGAGCCTGGCCAGTGGCCCGGGGGCATCCGAACTCATCTGGCGGACCCGGTGAGGTCTCCCCGTCCCGGCGGGGCCTCGAGGTCCATCAGCGGACCCATCGGAACGATCCCGGTCGGGTTGATCTGGGGGTGGGTGACGTAGTAGTGGCGTTTGATCTGATCGAAGTCGACCGTGTCGGCAATACCAGGCTCCTGGTAGAGGTCGCGCAGGTAGCCCGAGAGGTTCGGGTACTCGGCGATCTGGCGCTGGTTGCACTTGAAGTGGCCAACGTAGACCGGGTCGAACCGGACGAGGGTGACGAACAGCCTCCAGTCGGCCTCGGTGATCGTCGGCCCGGTTAGGAAGCGACGATCGGCCAGCAGGTCGTCCAGCTCGTCGAGCGCCTCGAACAGGTCGACGAACGCCTCCTCGTAGGCCTCCTGGGTCGTCGCGAACCCGCATCGGTAGACCCCGTTGTTGACCCGTGGGTAGATCAGGTCGTTGAGGCGGTCGATCTCCGGCCTCAGCCTCTCGGGGTAGAAGTCGAGCTCGGGGTTCCCGGCGAAGGCGTTGAACTCGGTGTTCAGCATCCGGATGATCTCCGAACTCTCGTTGTTCACCCCGCGGTCGGTCTCGCGATCCCAGAGGAGTGGCACGGTGACCCGACCCTCGAAGCCCGGGTCGGTCAGCAGGTAGGACTCGGAGAGGAACTCGAACCCGTTGATCGGGTCGGGCTCCTCGGGGGTGAACCGCCAACCGCGCTCGTCCCGGACCGGGTCGACCACGGTCATCGAGATCGCTTCCTCGAGGCCCTTGAGCTTGCGGTAGATCACGGTCCGCGAGGCCCAGGGGCAGGCCAGCGAGACGTACAGGTGGTACCTGCCCGACTCGGCGGGGAGCCCGCTCGATCCATCGGCGGTGACCCATTCGCGGAAGGCGCTTTCCTGCCGCACGAAGGCGCCACCGTCATCCGTCTCCCTTGGGAACTGTGCCTCGGTCATCGAGCCAGGGCCAACCTATCCGGTGTAGCTCCACTCGGACTTGAACGGCGGACGATCGGGGGGTCCGATCGCCCTGCCCGGCCGCCCTGGCGCGTCCTCGAGCGCATCGAGGGCCCTGTCGAAGGTCGCCGCCCGAACCGTGCGAGGGACCGGAACCGCCCGGTAGGAGGGGGCAGCCAGCCAGAGCCTGAAAGCGAGCTCGTCGCGGTCGTCGTACCCGGCCACCACCCGGCTGTCACCCCAGGAGACCAGCCAGCCCGTTCCGAACCTCCGGGCGCTCCCGCAGCAGTGGCTGTAGGGGACGTCGGCCGGGGCCTCGACCTCGGAGAGGAAGGTCGCGGTCCCCGCTTCAGGGTCTATCCGGTACCGGACCAGACGGGGTGGCCGATCGGCCCGGGTGCCGTTGTCGTGGACTGTGAGGACGTCACCCCTGAGCCTCGCGTCGTGGTTTCCGCTCAGGGGGTCGTCCCGGTGCGGGTCGGGACCGGTCACCTCCAGCGATCGTCCGGTCCGGGTGCCTCCCAGCTTCCAGACGACCTCCCCGGTCCTTCGCGAGATCGCGAAGACCGCATCGGTGTGCCTGGCCGAGACCAGCAATAGGCCATCCCCGATCGGCTGGATCGAGTTGAGGTGGAAGACGTCGTAGCGATCACGGCCGGCGGCGTCGCGATGGGAATTGATCGCGACCTTCTCCCACCAGCGGGGCGGAGTCTCCCCCAGCCCGATGTGGTCGCCGGAGTTCCACCGCCAGACGACCCTGCCCTGCGGGTCGACCTGCTGGATCTCCCCGTCGAGCACTCCCTCCGACTTCCCCAGGCCAAACCGGGAGAGGTCCACCCCGAGCCGCGGCCGGTAACTCATCACCAGGGAGTCCCCGTTCGGAAGCCGGACGAACTCGTGGCTGTCATTGGCCGTCCCGACAGTGCGGACCAGCTCGGATCGTCCATCGGCGAGGTCGGACACCTCGATCGCCGTCCTCGAGTCCTGGCCGAAGCCGTCCCCGAAACCCCTGCCCCATGCGAGCCGACCGTCGGGGAGCACCTCCGCCCAGAGCGCATTTATGTCCGAACTCCGCCACCAGCGGGGTAGCCCGTCCTGGTCGAAGACGATCGTCCAGCTCCGGTTCTCTTCGGTCGGCCACGGTCTCAGGGCAACGACGAAAAGGCCTCTCGGGGGCCGTGCGAACCTGCCGTAGTCCCACTCGGGGAATCCAGTCGGAAGGCACCGGATCGAGTAGGCGCCGTCGAGGGTTGGGCCCGCCCCGGACACCGAGACCCGGAAGTCCTGGCCCGGAAGGGCCCGGGCCTCTACCTCGAACCTGCCGGTGGCAGGTCGGTTGCCCTCGACCCGGACCCGTGCACCCTCGGTCGCGTTGACCCTGACGAGGGTCCCGCCCGGTCCACACCTGGTCACGTACCGGCGCTGGTCGGGGCTGAAAACCGGGAAGATCGTCTCGGTCGCGAACTGAGCCCGGAAGCGGTCGCCCGGGACCTCTACCGCGGCCAGCGCGCCATCCCCAGCGCCAGACGGGGTTGCCTGCAGAGCGAAGCCGACCCCGGTGCCCAGGAGAAGGGCACCTGCAACGAGAACCACGAGGAGTCCGGGCGAGATCGCCCCGGGTGCACCATCGGTCCCCTGCTTGGATTGGTCGGTCATCGCGATCGGCTCTGCCCCACGGCCGCCCGGGTCCGAACGGTCGGCCATGGCCCGCGAGCCGTCGGATCGTACCGACGTCGGCGTATCCTCCCGAGGGTGAACGTCCACAGGACTCCCGAGGCGAGGTTCGAGGGGCTGCCCGACTTTCCCTGGGAGCCCGTCTACAGGGAGTGGAACGGACTGAGGCTCGCCCACCTCGATGAGGGCGACGGTCCCGCGGTACTCCTGCTCCACGGTGAGCCGACCTGGTCGTTCCTCTGGCGGAAGGTCGTACCGCCGATCCTCGAGGCCGGCTACAGGTGCATCGTGCCGGACTTGCCGGGGTTCGGACGCTCCGACAAACCCGAGGACGACGGTTGGTACTCGTTCACCAACTACACCGACTCGGTCGCAGACCTGGTCCGCCAGCTCGACCTGACCGACGCGACCGCGGTCGTCCACGACTGGGGAGGCCCGCTCGGGCTGTACGTGGCCTCAGTTGCAGAACGCGACCGTTTCACCCGACTGGTCGCGATGAACACCGGCGCTTTCAACGGCCACCAGAAGATGAGCGACAACTGGCACCACTTCGCCGACTTCGTCGCCGCCAACCACGACCTGCCGATCGAGCCGCTGATCCAGGGTGCGACCTCGACCGACCTGAGCGAGGAGGTACTCGCCGCTTACACCGCCCCCTTTGACTCCCCCGAGGCGAAGGCCGGCCCCCGTACCTTCCCGGGCCTGATACCCCAGACCCCCGACGCCCCGGGCGCAGCCGAAGGCCAGGAGACGATGGATGTCCTGGTCGCCGACCCCCGCCCGGCCCTCCTCCTCTGGGGTACCGACGACCCGGCCCTGCCGCTCGACCCCGTCGGGCTGGCAGTCCAGCTTCTCTTCCCCGGGGGCGGCCCGCTCGAGCCGATCGAGGGGGCGAGCCACTTTCTCCAGGAAGATCGCGGCGAGCTGATCGGGGGCCGGATCGCCGAGTGGCTCGATTCGACGGCCGGCGGGGACTGAGTGGGTGCCGACCAGGCACCGGCCCGATCGAAGCTGGTCCTCCTCTCGCTGATCCTCGCGGCCGCGGTCGCGAACCTCAACCTCTCCGTCGCAAACGTCGCCCTCCCCGACATCGGGGACTGGTTCGATGCCAGCCAGACCCAGCTGAACCTGGTCGCGGTCGGCTACTCGCTCGGGCTGGCCAGTACGGTCGTCTACCTCGGTGCGCTCGGCGACCGGTACGGCCGCAAGGGGATGTTGCTGCTCGGGGTCGGGCTGGCGATGCCGGTCTCGATCCTGACCGCACTCGCTCCGACGGTCGAGCTCCTGGCGGTCGCCCGCGTGTTCGGAGGGTTCACCGCCGGGATGGCCTTTCCGACCACCCTCGCCCTGATAACGGCACTCTGGTCCGGGCAGGCGAGGACCCGTTCGATTGCGCTCTGGTCGGCTGCCGGTGGGGCGATCGCCGCGCTCGGACCGATCTCGGCCGGGGCGGTCCTGACCGGCTTCCACTGGCCCGCAGTCTTCCTGCTCACCCTCCCGCTGGCGGTGATCGCCTTCGGACTCAATTGGAAGTTCGTACCCGGCGGCGTCGCCGAGTCGAAGGGATCGGTCGACAACCTGAGTGGCGTCGTTTCGATCATCGCCGTCGGCTGTGTGGTCCTCGGGATCAATTTCGCCGCCGAGCCGGATGAGGGATCGCTGGCGATCGCACTGGGCGTGGTCGGTCTCTCGCTCGTCGCCTTCTTCTTCCTGCGCCAGAGGAGACTGAAGAACCCCCTCTACGACCTCGAGTACGCGAAGCGGCGGATCTTCTGGGTCGCCGCGGTTGCCGGGATCATCGTCTTCGGAACCCTGATGGGCACGATGTTCATCGGGCAGCAGTACATGCAGAACGTGCTCGACTACTCGACCGTCGTCTCGGGCCTGATGATCCTTCCCGCGGCTCTCCTGATGCTCGTGGTAGCTCCCCAGTCGGCCAAGCTGATCAAGGCCCGTGGTTCGCGGTTCACCCTCCTGGCCGGCTACCTCGCCTGCCTGCTCGGGTTCCTCGTGATGCTCGTCTTCTGGACCGAGGATGCCGGCCTTCTACCCGTCGCCGCTGCCTACGGCCTGATCGGGATCGGGGTCGGGTTGGCGGGTACTCCGGCCTCGCACTCCCTGACCGGGTCGGTCCCGGTCAAGCGGGTCGGGATGGCATCGGCGACCGCCGACCTCCAGCGGGATCTGGGAGGGGCGATAATGCAGTCGATCCTCGGCGCCTTCCTGACGGCCGGTTATGCGGCCTCGTTCGCCAGCCGGATCGCATCGAGTCCGAATGCCAACCAGGTCAGTGACGACGTCCAGAGTGAGCTGACCAAGTCGTTCTCCTCGGCCGCCCAGACCGCCGAGCAGTACCCCAAGTACACCGACCAGATCATCGAGGCCGCGAAGCAGTCGTTCCTCAAGGGGGACGACCTCGCCTTCCTCGCCGGCGCGGTCGCGATCGTCCTCGGGGCGGTCGTGATCTACCTCTTCTTCCCCAACCGTCAGGAAGAGGACGAACTCCTCACCTCCTACGCCGGGGAAGACTCCGCCAGCTGACCGAACCGGAGCTCACGCAGGGCGTCGGGGGAGGGCGGCCGGGCGGGGCAACCCTTCCCACCGGCCGCAGTCGTCCGCCCACCCCAGCCGCTGGCTAAGGTGGGAATGGTGAGTGACTTCATCTTCACGATGCGGGGGGTCTCGCGGGTTCACCCGCCCGACAAGGAAGTCCTGAGCGACATCTCGCTCAACTTCCTGCCCGGAGCGAAGATCGGGGTGCTGGGCTACAACGGTGCCGGCAAATCGACCCTGCTCCGGATCATGGCCGGTCAGGACACTGAGTACCGCGGCGAGGCCCAGCTGAAGGACGGAGCCACGGTCGGCCTGCTCGAGCAGGAGCCCCAACTCGACGAATCGAAGGACGTCCGCGGAAACGTCGAGGACGGGGTGCGTGAGGTCCGCGACCTGCTCGATCGGTTCAACGAGATCGCTGCCGACTACTCGGAAGAGAACGCCGACGAGTTCGCCCGGCTCCAGGCGAAGATCGACGCGACCGACGCCTGGAACCTCGACACCACCCTCGACACGGCGATGGACGCCCTGCGGCTGCCGCCCGGCGATGCCGACGTCTCCACCCTCTCCGGCGGCGAGCGACGCAGGGTCGCTCTCTGTCGCCTGCTGCTCTCGGCCCCGGACCTGCTGTTGCTCGACGAGCCGACCAACCACCTCGATGCAGAGTCGGTCGCCTGGCTCGAGAAGTACCTAGAGGAGTACCCCGGAACGGTCGTCGCCGTTACCCACGACCGCTACTTCCTCGACAACGTCGCCGGCTGGATCCTCGAGCTCGACCGTGGACGGGGAATCCCCTTCGAGGGCAACTACTCGGCCTGGCTCGAACAGAAGCAGGCCCGACTCGCCCAGGAGGAGAAGGAGGAGAGCGCCCGGGCGAAGACGATTGCCTCGGAACTCGAATGGGTTCGGGAAAACCCGAAGGGCCGCCGGAAGAAGTCGAAGGCCCGGCTCGCCCGGTACGAGGAACTCCTCGCCGAGGAGAAGAACATCAAGCTCGACCAGGTCCAGATCCACATCCCGGCCGGCCCCAGGCTGGGCGACCTGGTGATCGAGGCAGACGGCCTGAGGAAGGGCTTCGACGACAAGCTCCTGGTCGAGGATCTCTCTTTCTCGCTGCCGCCCGCCGGAATCGTCGGGGTGATCGGGCCGAACGGCGCCGGCAAGACGACCCTCTTCCGAATGGTGGTCGGCGAGGAGCAGCCCGACGACGGATCGCTCCGCCTCGGTGAGACGGTTGAGCTCGCCTACGTCGACCAGTCGCGCGACGCACTCGATCCCGAGAAGACGGTCTGGGAGGAAATCTCGGGCGGAGAGGATGAGATCGAAGTCGGCGAGCGTCGGATGAACTCCCGTGCCTACGTCGCCGGATTCAACTTCAAGGGCTCAGACCAGCAGCGGAAGGTCGGCGCCCTCTCCGGTGGGGAGCGGAACCGGGTCCACCTGGCCAAGCTGCTCCGCTCGGGCGGCAACCTGTTGCTGCTCGACGAGCCGACCAACGACCTCGATATCGATACGTTGAGGGCCCTCGAGGAGGCGCTCCTCGCCTTCCCCGGCTGCGCCGTGGTGATCTCCCACGACCGCTGGTTCCTCGACCGGGTCGCGACCCACATCCTCGCCTTCGAAGGTGACTCCCAGGTCGTCTGGTTCGAGGGAAACCTCGAGGCCTATGAGGAGAACCGCCGCAACCGCCTCGGCGCCGAAGCCGAGCGGCCCCACCGGATCACCTACCGCAAGCTCGTCCGGGACTGAACCCCGGAGCCGCTACTTGACCCTGACCGGCTTCGAGGCGTCCGAGTAGTCGGTCGTCTTCAGGCGGAGGGTCGCCGTATTGGTAGCCGGGTCCCGGTATTCGACCCTGGACTTGCCTCGAACCGCGAAGATCCACTTGCCGCGTGACTGTCCCGTGAGGGTCACCTTCTGTCCCTTGACTTTTGCCTTGACCGTCTTCCACTTCGGCTTGCTGCCAGGCTTCGACCTGAGGACCTCGAAGGTGGTCCGGGGGGCTGTCGTACCAAACCAGGAAAGCTTGACCGTGCCCTTCCCGGGAGCCCTGGCGACCGGCCTGCCCGGTCGAAGCTCCGGATACTGGCGGGCAATCTCCTTCAGCCGGGTGGCGTCCTCCTTCAACAGGAAGCCCTGGGCAACCAGGCCTTTGGCAACCTTCCCCGAGTCGGCCACGAACTTTCGGATGTCCCCGTGAAGGTCCTCGACCTCTGACCCCGGGAATGCCGTGTAGGAACCGAGCAAGCCGCAGAAGTTCGAAAGCAGGTCAGTGCCGGCCGGCGAATTCACCCCCGAGTTCACCCCGGTCGGGACTTCGACCTCGGGGAACCGAATCCCGCCCTGGGCTATTCCCTTCTCGTCACGAACCAGTGAGGTACCCGCGTACTCCATCGAGGGGCCCGAGACCGGGGCTGCCCCTCCCCGGCTCCAGCTGACCAGGTCGGCGATCGCCTTGTTCTGGGTGAAAGGCCACTGGACCAGCGAGAGTGGGTACGCAGTGCACTTCACCCCGAGGGGTGCCCGGTCGCGCGTGACTACATCGTTGAAGTTGTTGAAGGCGAGCCTCGGCAGATGGGATCCGCCGGCGACCTCCCACTTCCTGAACGACGGGCCATCGGGATCGCTTACCGGGCCACGGGCGGTTTCCGTCTCGGAAAGGATCCTGACCGCCTTCTCGGGTCGGTCGCTTCTCAGCTTCGGGTTCGTACAGACGGTGAGCAGATAGGCATCGATGATGTTGTGGAGCGGCTCCACCCGGTTGTAGTGGTTTCCGAGGCGACCGCAGGACTGGGACTCGCCCGAAGCGATCACCGTCTTCGGCGCGGAGAGGTTGCCGAGCGGATTCGAACCCTGCCCTGCTCCACGGACCGCCTTCAACGCCGACGAGTAGATGTCGTAGGAGAGGGCGTCATTGGCGAACGTCCCGCCACCGTCGACGTTCAGGCCCTCGTAGCGGGCCGGGTTGAACGGCCCGATGTCGAGTGCCGGGATCGGGCTGCAGCAGAGGGTCGACACCCCTTGTGACTGGGCCGAGATGCCGACCCAGGCATAGCCGTTCTTCAACAGGTAGTAGGGGTCACCGAACCAGTTGGCTTCG
>CAITDZ010000080.1 GCA_903891285.1 uncultured Solirubrobacterales bacterium | reverse complement strand
GCGGGGCAAGGATCAGCGACAGGACGATCGCCGAGGCACCCAGGGCGTCGGCGATCTCGACCAGTTCATGGACGAACAGGTGTGCTCCGCCGACCATCGCCCCCAGCCCGATCAAGGCCTGGATGGCGATGATCCCGGTCGGAGCCGGGCTCTCGTGGCGTTCCTTGCGGCGATCCATGATCAGCGGATCGAGCTCGTGGTGCTCGGCGACCTCTCCACCACCCCGCAGGGTCAGCCAGACGTAGACGAGGTAGGCGAGCAGGAAAAAGACCCCCGCCACGACTTCGGCCCAGGCCGGCAGGTCGACAACCCCGAACACCAGGGCGAGTCCAAAGAAGGCCATGAAGACGAGCAGGTCGCGGTCGAGGGTCTCGACGTGGACGTCGAGCTTCCGCCCGGTCGGCCTTCGTCGGGCATATGCGAGGGCCGAGAGGCCGACCAGGGCCATCGCGATGGTCGCCAGGAGGAACGGGGCGCCGACGATCGCGCCCACCGCCACCTCGTCGCTCCCCTCGATTCCACCGATGATCGCGACGATCGGGATCAGGGTTTCCGGCATCGCGGTACCGACGGCAGCCAGCAGGCTCCCCACCGCGCCCTCACCGACGTTCATTCGGTGGCCGGCCCACTCGATTGCGTTCGTGAACAGGAGGGCCCCTGCGAGGATGATTGCGAAGCTTGCGAGGAGGAGGATGACGTTCATCGTGGTCTTCCCGGGTAAGTGCTCGGCCCGCCCTGTTCGGCCCCCGGTCGGTGGAGTATCGCGGAGCACGGGGATGGAGGGGTTCCGTCCCTGGCCGCCATCCGGTCCCTTTCCTTCGGATACGCTCGCCGACGTGCCGCCAAGGACGATCCTCTACACCGGCAAGGGCGGGGTGGGCAAGACGAGCGTCGCGGCGGCGACGGCCGCGAACTGTGCCTCCCGTGGACACCGGACGCTGGTCCTCTCGACCGATCCCGCCCACAGTCTCTCCGATGCCCTGGAGACCGAACTGGGGCCGGAACCCAGGGAGGTCGCCTCGGGACTCTGGGGGCAGGAGATCTCCTTGGCAGAAGGTGTCGAGCGAAACTGGGATCGGGTTTCCGCCTGGCTCGGCGACGTCCTGGCCGGCAAGGGGGTCGACCGGGTCCGGGCCGAAGAGCTGACCGTGCCCCCCGGGATGGACGAACTCTTCTCCCTGCTCGAGATCGGCCGCCACTGGAAGGATGAGGAATTCGATGTGCTGGTAGTCGACTGCGCCCCGACGGCCGAGACGATCAAGCTACTCGGATTCCCCGAGGTCGCCGAGTGGTGGATGGAGAAAGTCTTTCCCTGGAACAGGAACCTGCTCAGCACCGCCGCCCCGCTGGCCCGAGCCCTCGACATCGCCCTTCCCGATCCCGAGATGGTCGAGCAGGTCGAACAGGTGGTCGAGCAGCTCGTCGAGATGGACACGATCCTCAAGGACGGGGAGAGGACATCGGTCCGACTCGTCATGAACCCGGACCGGATGGTGATCAACGAGTCGAGGCGGACCTTCGCCCTGCTCTCCCTCTACGGCTACGGGACTGACGCGGTCGTGGTCAACCGGATCTTCCCCGAGGAGGTCGAGGGGACCTACTTCGCGGCCTGGAGGGAGCGCCAGGAGTCCGACCTCGCCGAGGTTACGGACGCTTTCGCCCCGGTTCCGATGCTGACCGCCCGCTACTTCGATCGGGAGGTGAGGGGGTCCGCCATGCACGATGCGCTCGCCCGGGAACTGTTCGGGGAGCTCGACCCGGCAGCGATCCTGGGTGAGGGACGTGGACGGGAGATGGTCCGGGAGGACGGCAGGACGGTCATCCGGATACCCGTTCCCTTCGCAACCGGTGAGGACCTGGGCCTTTCCCGCCAGGGGGACGAGCTGACCGTGACCCTCGGGGACCTCAGGCGGACTATCATCGTCCCTTCCGGGCTGAGGGGTCGCGATCCGACCCGGGCCTCGCTGGAAGACGGCAGCCTGGAGATCCTTTATGAGGACTGACGAGCTGAGAGTCGACCCGAGCGGACCGGTCCACGGACACGGTCCAGGGACACATCCACCAGAGCCAGCCGCCGGCGGTGGTCAGGTCGGAAACGGCGGGATGGCCGGCGCCGAGCGCTTCTGGGGAGGCTTCTCCCGTACCCGGGCCGGGAGGTCGAATCCCGGGCGGTCCGGGAATGGGTCCGAGGGGGATCGACCCGATGAAGCAGCCGAATGCCTGGAATGGTGCCCGATCTGCCGCTCGGCCGAGCTGATCCGGGGCAGCGCGCCGCCCGATCTGAAGAGCCAACTCGAGGCGATCCAGGGCGAGGCCTTCAACGTGATGAAGGCCTTCATGGCCGCCTACGCGGAAAAGGCCCCCACCCCGGGTGCCCGGCGGGCCGACCCGTCCGGCAGGGCCGACGGCGAGCGGGTCGACATCCCGGTCGACTGACACGGATCAGCCGGGCGGGACCGGGACCCCCCACCGCTTCATCCCGGCCTCGATCCTCGCGTTTACCTCTTCGACGACGGCGATCCGGGCGTACCGTTTCGACTCGGCCGGAACTACCACCCATGGCGCGAACTCGCGGTCGGTCTCCTCGATCATTTCCTCTACCGCCTGCTCGTACTCGGGCCAGCGTTCCCGATTCCGCCAGTCTTCCTCGGTGAGCTTCCACTCCTTGATCGGATTCTTCGCCCGGGCCTCGAACCGCCTCAGCTGCTCGTCCTCGGAAATCTGCATCCAGAACTTGACGATCACCATCCCCTCGGCCGCAAGGCCTTCCTCGAAGTTGCGGATCTCCCCGTAGGACCTGCGCCAGACCGGCTCCGGCGTGAAGCCCTCGACCCGCTCGACGAGCACCCGCCCGTACCAGCTTCGATCGAGGATCGCCATCCCTCCCCAGCCCGGCAGCGACGACTGGAAACGGTTGAGGAAGTGGTGACGCTTTTCGTCCTCCGTCGGGGCTGCGAACTGCGAGACGCGGACGTGCCGTGGGTCGAGAGGGAAGACCAGCCGCTTGATCGCCCCGCCCTTCCCGGAGGCATCCCACCCCTCGAAGAGGACCAGGACCGGTGGCCCGAGGGACCCGTCACCGAGCTGCCCGCCCAGGGTCAGCCGGAGCTCGGTCAGGCGAGCCTGTGCCCCGGCAAGCTTCTTCAGGGCCTTCTTCTTGCTGATATCGAGCGAGAGGTCGACCTCTCCGAGCCGTCCCATCAAGCGAGAGCCTAGGGCAGCCCCCGGGAGGCGTGGGCGCCCCTCCCCTATCCTTCGCGCGGTGACCGGCCCCGAAGTGGATTCCCCACAAACCCCGACCGAGGTGCGAGATGCCCTGGCCGACGCGTCCTACCTGGCAGATGAATCGGTCGCCCTCGTCGCCTTCCTCGCCCAGAGACTGGGCCGCCCGGTGCTGGTCGAAGGCCCGGCGGGGGTCGGGAAGACGGAGCTTGCCAAGGCGCTATCGCGAGCCACCGGTCGGGAGATGATTCGCCTTCAGTGCTACGAGGGCCTCGACGAAGCCAAGTCACTCTACGAATGGAACTACCGCAAGCAGCTGCTTGGGATCCAGGCCCGGGCCGCCGCCAGTGACTCGGATGAAGCGAGTGCGCTGGATGAGCTCTTTGCCCCCGAATACCTAATGGAGCGGCCGCTCCTCGAAGCGATCTCCTCTGAGGAACCGGTGGTCCTGCTGATCGACGAGATCGACAAGACCGACCAGGAGTTCGAGGCGATGCTGCTCGAGCTGCTCTCGGATTTCCAGGTGACGATTCCGGAGCTCGGCCGGATTGAGGCCGCGACCCACCCGATCGTGGTCATAACCTCGAACGACTCGAGGGAGTTGACCGAGGCCCTCAAGCGCCGCTGCCTCTATCTCTGGATCGACTACCCGGACCCGGAGCGCGAAGCCGAGATCGTCCGGCTGCACGAACCCGGAATCGATGACCGCCTCGCGAGCCGCCTGGTCGAGGTCATCGCGATGGTCCGCGACCTGGACCTGAGGAAACCGCCCTCGATCTCGGAGTCGATCGACTGGGCCCGGACCCTCGTCCTGCTGGGCGCGGATGACATCGACGAAGGGACCTTCAGGGAGTCGCTCTCGACGATCGTCAAGCATCGCGCCGACCTCGACCTGGTCGCCGAGAAGGTTGCCCCGGCTCTCGGTCGGGGCGAACCGGCCAGCTCGCCCGGGGGATGACCACCGATCCGGACCGGGGCCCGGCCCGGATCGCGGACCGGCTGATCGAGTTCTGCGGGGCCCTGCGGGCCGAAGGTCTGGCAGTCGGGACCTCGGAGGTCCTGGATGCCTCGAACGCCCTCGAATCGATCGGCTGGGAGGACGAGGACGGTTTCCGGGAGGCCGTGGCAGCGACCGTCGCAAAGTCGCGTGGCGATCGGGAGGTATTCGACCTCGTCTTCGACCGGTTCTTCTTCCGGGAAGCGGAGGCCGAAGCCCTCCGCCGTGAATCCGAGGTCGAGAGCCCTGACGGCACGGGGGACGACCGTCTCGCCGACCTGTCGGTCGAAGGGCTGGCCGAGGCCGTTGCCGAGGCGATCGACTCCGGAGACGCGGGCAGGATGAACGACCTCGCCCGCTTGTCGATCGAGGTATTCGCAAGGGACGGGGAGCGTTCTGGGGTGGTCGGGGTCGACCTCCAGCGGATCCGGCGCGGCCTGGGGATCGCCCCGGGAGGGGATGGAGCCGGTCCCGACCCGGAAGGCCGCCGGGAGTTCGAGCGCCAGCTCCGCCGTGAACTGGAAAGAAGGCAGATAGGGCAGCTGGGGAAGCTGCCGCCGGCCCGGCCACTCCGGGACCTCAACCGAACCCTGCCGACCCGGGGAGCGGCGGACCTCGCCCAGGTCCAGCGAGCCATATTCCGGATGAAGCGGCGGCTGGCGACGGTCGGACACGATCCCCGCAGGGGCGGAAAGGGACGGTCGATCGACTTCCGCCGAACGGCTCGGGCATCGCTCGAGACGGGTGGGGTACCACTCGACCTCAGGTACCGGCCCCGACGCCCCCGGAAGCCCGAGATCTACGTCCTCTGCGACGTCTCGTCGTCGGTCAGCTCGGCCTCGACCTTCTTCCTCTCGGTGGTCCACGCACTCCATGACTCCTTCCGGCGCCTGAGGAGCTTCGTGTTCATCGAACGGATCTCCGAGGTCACGGACCTGTTCCAGTCGGAGAGGGATTTCGCCTCAGTCTCCGAGCGCATCACCGCCCAAGGCGGGGTCGCCGACGTCTCGGGCTACACCGACTACGGCCGGGTCTGGCGGGAATTCCTGGAGGACGTCTCGAGCGACCTCGGGCCGCGCTCCACCGTGATCGTCCTGGGGGATGCCCGGACCAACGGCCGCCCCCCGGGATCGGACAGTTTCAGGGCAGTCGCCGATCGGGCCAAGCGGACCCTGTGGCTCAACCCGGAGCCGGCCGCATACTGGAACTACGGGGACTCGGCGATGGCTGCCTACGCCCCGTTCTGTGACGGGGTCTTCGAGTGCTGGACGACCGACCAGCTGGAAGACTTCGTCGACCTGCTCGCCCGGACGGGTGGAGGTACCCCGTCGGTCCACCCGGCTGCCATGGCCCCGCCACGGCCGCGGTACTGACCGGAGCGAGCGGGCGCTCCTACACTCGGATCGGCGATGACCGCGATGGTCCAGGCAGACGGCGTCGGACGCCGATTCGGGGAACTCGAGGTCCTCGAGGGGATCGACTTCGGACTCGACGAGGGCGAAGTCCTCTCGGTCATCGGACCATCAGGCTGCGGGAAGTCGACCCTCCTCGGACTGATCGCCGGCCTCGACCGGCCAACCACCGGGACGATCACGGTTGGCGGGGGAACGGGTTCGGACGATCGGCTGGCCCGGTGTGCCTACATGCCCCAGGAGGACTGTCTCCTCCCCTGGTTCAGCGCGCTCGACAACGCCGCCCTGGCCCTTCGAAACCGTGGACAGGGCAGGAAGGCGGCCCGGGAGAAAGCGCTGCCGGTGTTCGAGCGGCTCGGGCTCGGTGGCTTCGAGGATTCGAGGCCCGCCGAGCTGAGCGGAGGCATGCGCCAGCGGGTCGCTTTCGCCAGGACCTGGCTCGCCGGGAAGTCCGTCCTCCTGCTCGATGAACCGCTTGCCTCGCTGGACGGCCTGACCCGTCGAAGCATGCAGGCCTGGTTCGCCCCACTCCTTGCCGGTGGCGAACGCTCCGCCGTGCTGGTCACCCACGACCTCGACGAGGCGCTTTACCTCGGTGATCGGGTCCTGGTGCTCTCCGGACGACCCGGACGGGTCCTCGGGGTCAGGGAGGCGCCTGGGCGGGGCGACATGGACCCGGTCGAGGCATCCGGGAGCCGGGCCTTCAGCGAGGCCCGGAACGAGCTGGCCTCGCTTCTTGAGTCGGCCTCTCCCGGCGATCAGATCGAGGGACCCCAGTCGTGAAGGCCTCCCAGATATTGCCGCCGCTGGTCCTGGCCGTCCTCTTCCTCGCTGCGTGGCAGGTCGCAGCCGCCACCGGATTCCTAGCCGAGACCCTGGGTCTCGATCCGCTGCTCGTCCCCTCTCCATCGGAAATCGCCTCGGCCCTCTACGAAGACCGGGCGATCCTGGTCGAGAACGCCCTGGTCACGCTCTGGGAGGTCCTGGCCGGGTTCGCCCTTGCCCTGATGATCGGAGTAGGAGCTGCTGTCCTGCTCCACCTCCATGAGCCGCTCAGGCGGGCAACCTATCCGCTGGTGGTCGCCTCCCAGACCATCCCGGTGATCGTGATCGCACCGATCCTGGTCGTCTGGTTCGGCTACGGGATCGGACCGAAGCTGGCGGTCATCGCCCTGATCTGCTTCTTCCCGATCGCGGTCAACACCCTCGACGGCCTCCGCTCGGTCCCGGTCCCGCTGGTCGAGATGATGCGGACGCTCGATGCCCGAAGGTCCCGGATCCTGGTCGACGTCGAACTGCCGGCCTCGCTGCCCTACCTGTTCAGCGGCGCGAAGATCGCGGTCGCCGTGGCAGTGATCGGGGCGGTCTTCGGCGAGTGGGTCGGGGCGAGCAGTGGACTCGGATACCTGATGCTTCAGGACAATGCGCAGCTCGAGACGGCAAGGCTGTTCGCCTCGGTCTTCCTGCTCTCGGTGATCGCCCTCGTCCTTTTCGGGACTGTCGCGCTACTCGAACGCCTGTCCATCAGGTGGCGTTGATCTTCCTCCGGGGGTACAGGAATGGGTCGATCGCCGCGAGTAGAGTCCGATCTCGATGAACCCCGGTCAAGTCCGAACCAGACGATCTCGCGCGACGGTCCCGATCCTCGGCCTCGCGCTCGCATCGGTCGCCCTCCTGCTCGCCGCCTGCTCGTCCAAACCCGAGACCGTCGATCCCAGCGATCCGCAGCGGACCCCCGTATCGGTGGCGCTCGACTGGTACGCGAACCCGGACCACGCCGGTTTCCTGGTCGCCCGGGATGAGGGCTTCTTCGACGACGCCGGCCTGGAGGTCGACCTCCAGGAGCCGACCGACCCCTCGCTTCCACTCAAGCTGGTAGCGGCCGGAGAGGTCGACCTCGCGATCTCCTACCAGCCCGAGGTCCTGCTGGCCAGGGAGAAGGGGAGCGAGGTGGTCGCGGTCGCGTCCCTGGTCGGGCGACCGCTGACCTCGATGATCTGGCTTCCCGCTTCGAAGATCCGTTCCGCGGCCGACCTCAAGGGCAAGACGGTGAGCACGGCCGGAATCCCGTACCAGAAGGATTACCTCGAGACGATCCTGCGGCGGGCCGGGGTCAACCCAGGGACCGTCCGGACGGTTTCGGTCGGCCAGGGACTCATCCCCTCGATCATCAGCGGCCGGGCCGACGCGACCCTCGGGCCGTTCTGGAACATCGAGGGCGTCAAGCTGAAACTCGAGGGTCGAAAGCCGACCGTAAAGCCCGTTGACCGACTAGGCGTTCCCTCCTACGACGAACTGGTGCTGGTCGCGAACCGGAAGCGGCTGGTCGAAGACCCGACCGAGATCTGCCTGTTCATCTCGGCCCTATCCCGGGGAACGAAGGAGGCGGTAGCCCGGCCCGGGCTGGCGACCGCCTCGGTGGTGGCTGCGAACCCGGCCCTGGGCCGCGACCGAAAGGCGACCCGCGCCCAGGTCGAAGCGACCCTGCCACTGCTGGCTGGCGAGGGCGGCTCCCGCCCGTTTGGCTACATGAGCTCGGTCGAATGGCAGCGATTCACCAACTGGGCCTTCGAGAACGGGGTCCTCGAGGAGAGCCAGCGGGCGGTCGACGCCCTGAGCAACGACTACCTGCCAGGCGAATGCATCGAGTCCGGTTCGGGCTGAGTCCGGCCGGGGCCGCTTCAGCGCCCAAGCATGTGGATGTCGACCAGGAAGGAGCGGCTCGCGACCACGTCCGAGGAGCGGGGCTTCCGCCTCAGCCTCCTCCTTCGTGACCGGCGACTGCCGGTGGCAACCGAGCCGACTGCCCGTACTGCGGCGACCGTTGCGGCACCCGCCAAGGCACCCCCGGCAACCGCGAGGGCTGCCGTGGTTACCTCTCCCCTGATCGGCTCGCCGGGCGATCCCGGCGCTGCGTAGGGCTCTGGCACCGACGCCGGACGGACGGGACCCTGGCTGCCTAGGTCCTCCTCGGAGACGATCTCCCCGTCGATGTCCTCCACCTCATCCTCTACTGCCTGTCCCTGGGCCTCCACGACCGCCAACCCTAGCGGCGCCCAACCCGCTGCCGTTGCCCGGGGGATGGCCCTAGACGAGCGGTTTTCCGTAAATACGGAACTTCTTCCGTACTTCGCCACCCATCCCCTCGAGCGCCCGGTTCATCGGCTCGTTCGTCTCGAGGATCCAGCCGGCCTCGCCCTTCATCACGCCGTCGGGATCGGTGGTTTCGATGTGGCGAACGTACATCGCTGCGGCCGCCCCGGTCTGCTGCCACTTCTTGCGGACGCCCAGGGCGAGGATCCGCACCGTGTCGATCTTCCTTCGCCCGAGCAGGAAGTGCAGCCAGCCGAACGGGAAGAGGCGACCCTTCATCTTCGGAAGCACCTGGTTGATGTCGGGCAGGGTGAGCGCGGCGCCGACCACCTCACCGTCGTCCTTCTCGGCGATCATCGCCCAGTCCTCGTCGAGGATCACCTTGAGGAGCTTGGCGTGGAACTCGACCTCGTCGGGATCGAGCGGGACGAAACCCCAGTTGTCTCCCCAGGCCTCGTTGTAGACCTCGTGGAACCGGGCGACCTCGGCAGCCATGTCGGATCGGCGCATGCTCCTGATCGTGATTCCGTTCTCTTCGAGGCTCTGCTGTGCCGCCTCGTGGATCCCCGGGTGGAAGGCGAGGCCCTCCTTGAGGTTCCCCATCTCGAGGTGCCACATCAGCAGGTCGATCTCCTTGGTGAAACCGTTCTCCTCGAACAGCCGGGCGTAGTAGGGCGGGTGCCAGGGCTCGAGGATCACCGGGCGGTACTCGAAACCCTCGATCATGATCCCGAGCTCGTCGTTGGTGGTGAAGTCCATCGGTCCGAGGGCACGCTCCCTACCCCGCTCGGCGAGCCAGCCCGTCGCAGCATCGAACAGGGCGGTGGCCGCCTCGGGATCGTCCCTGCACTCGAAGAAACCGAACTGACCGTCGTTATCCCCGCGGTAGGCGTCCCAATTGGCATCGATCTGGGCGCTGATCCGGCCGACCGGCTCGCCGTCCCGCTCGGCGAGGAAGAGCTCGACCTCGGCGTGGCCGAAGTAGGGGTTCTTCGACCGGTCCAGGTACTCCATCCGCTCCCTG
>CAITDZ010000079.1 GCA_903891285.1 uncultured Solirubrobacterales bacterium | reverse complement strand
GGAGGTAGACGGGGGATGTACTCACCGAGGAGGGGACGACGAGGGTGAGTGCGCCCCCGGCTGCCAGGACCCGCGCTATAGGGGTTGATCGGGAGCACCTGCCCGGCCCCCCGCCTGACTGAACGCGGTCGCTGAGCAGACGGGGTTGACGGGTCCGAAGGGAAGGGCCGGGGGGACCCGCGCTACAGGGCCCGGCTACCCGTAAGACTCGGCCGGATCGTTGGCCCCCTTCTCGCTCCAGGCAGGCGAGAATCCGGTGAGGGTGAGGAGGCCATCCGCACCCTCCCTGAGGGTCACGCAGTAGGGCTTCCCGACCTTGAGCTTCCCGAACGGGACCTCTGGCGGGAGGGTCGCCTCGACCGTCCCGGTCAGGACCCCGGAGCTGTCAGCCGCGAATCGGGCCTTCCGGGTTACGGGATCGAGTGCCTCGAGCTTCCCGGTCAACTCGATCGCCGTCCCCTCGTAGAAGTTGACCTCGAGTTCGAGGATCCTTGCCTCGGGACTCGGCGGAATCTGTACGGTCGGATCGGACCCCTCTGCGGGCGGGGTCGTGGGAGCGGGTTCAACTGGTGCAAGGGAGACCTTTGCCTCGGCCGTCGCTGCGACCCGAAGATCGGGGCCTGCGTTTGCCATCACTTCCCGACCATCCAGAGCGAGCGAAACCCCCTTGCTTGAGATGACCACGATCCCGGTCTGGGCGTCGAGATAGCTGACCACTCCCCGGATCGTGACTTCACTCCTCCTTCCGGTGACCTGACGAGTCGAAGCCTCGAGGAAGGTCCCATTCAGGAGGGGAGTGATCCTGGTCCTGACCTGATCTCCGGGTTCGGGTGCGTTCTTTGCGAAGACCGAGAAGAGGTTGCCGTACTCATCCGAGACTGCGTAGGACTTGCCGGTAACCGAGATCGAGACCACGGTCGCAGTCAAGGGCAGGCTGTCCTGGTCCCCGGAGGAATCGCCCCCGCCTGCTCCGGATCCACTAGGTGGAGGCTCTGACGGAGTCGTCTCCAGGGGAACCGGGGTTGGAGCCGAGGCCGTCGTCGGGGCCGCTGCGACCTGGGTCACCGAGCCGCCACCGGTCCCGGTCGAAGCCGTTACGTCACCTCCGCCAGACCCGCCGGCGGGTGCTCCGAGCTCGGGAATCGCGGTCTCGGTTTCCGTCCCTGCGGCACCGACCCCCGCGAGCGGGGCTGCGATTGCCGGCATGAAGATGCCGGAGTTGAGACCCGGGCCGATGGCCAGTCCGACTGCCAGCCCGACGGCAAGGGTCGAGAGAGCCGCCGCTGCGAGCTCCTCGTGAGTCGGGATCGCGATCCGAACCGGAAGCTTGAGGCCGCGCAGGTCAGTGCCGATTCCGCTGAGTGCTTCCCGAAGACGATTCATCGAACCGGGTGGCTGGTCAACGGGCGGTGCCCGGTGGCATACCTCCACCCTCCCATCCCGGGGCGGAATCCCCACCATCCCTCTGCTGTGGGCCGTCCAGGTCCATCTCCACGAAGGCGTCGCGCACCGGACGACCCGGGTCGAACCCGGGATCGGGGACATCGCCGGGAAGCGGAGCGTCGGGATGGATCACGGTTTCGTGGGGGTAGGGGGCGGCATCCCCTGCAGGCTCCCCGGCGAGTCCCGGGCTGGCGGCTCCCGGCACGGTTGATTCGGGGGCGTAACCCTGGTCCTGGTAGCTGCCAACGTGTCCGTTGGCCGATTGCGGCGAGAGCGGTGGCGAGGCAACCTGACTGACCACGTCGTTCCCGGTCGCATGGATGTTCCTGCCACACCTCCAGCAGTAGACGGCACCCTGCGCATAGAGCGATCCGCAGCCCGGACAGGAGCCGGCGGCGCCGGCGCTCTCCAGCTTCGCCATCCTCTCGATCTCGGCCAGCTCGGCGTCGACCGTCTGGAGGCGCGCCGCCATCTTCGCCAGGACGTCGAGTCGGAAGTAGTCACGAGCCGCCATCTCGTAAGCCGCCCCGCCGAGGTCCCACTGGAGCTGGGTGAACCGCTCCCGGAGCTGCTCACGGCGCTCTTCGAGCCTGGTCCGAGGTGCCTCGACCTCGG
>CAITDZ010000078.1 GCA_903891285.1 uncultured Solirubrobacterales bacterium | reverse complement strand
GGACCCGGATGTCGATGCCCTGGCGCTCGGAGGTGGCACCGTCCTCTCCGATGAGGTGCGCCAGGCGCTGTCGGGGCCGGATCGGACGGTCGTCTGGTTGAAGCAGGACGTAGAGGAGGCCTGGTCCAGGGTCGAGGGAAGCAGTCGCCCGCTTGCCCGTGATCGGAACCAGTTCATAGAGCTCTACGAGGAGCGGGAGCCGCTCTACCGGGACCTGGCCGATGCCGTGGTGGTCGGTGCCCGACCGGATGCGGTCGAGGCGGCGCTGCCGGCCCTCCGGACCTTCGGTACCACGATTCCCGACGGCGTGCGCCTTATCTGGCTCGACCTCGGGGACTCCTCCCATCCCGTCGTCGTCGGCCCGGGGCTCGACCTGGCAGGGCTGCTCAGCCCTGATGGACCCTTCGCACCAGGTACGGGGCGATCGGTACTGGTCTGGGATTCGAACGTCTCCGGAGCGGTCGGCGACCGGTTCGGCGAGACCCTCGGCCCGGTCGAGGTACCTCCGGGGGAGTCGTCCAAGTCGCTCTCGGTTGTCGAAGAAGTGCTCCGGGGCATGGCGGTGCTCGGGACGACCCGAACCGATCGCGTCCTCGCGGTCGGAGGGGGAGTGACCGGGGATCTCGCCGGGTTCTGCGCCGCGACCTACCAGCGGGGAATCGATCTGGTCCACGTTCCAACGACCCTGGTCGCCCAGGTCGACTCTGCCTACGGGGGGAAGACGGGGGTCGACCTGCCCGAGGGCAAGAACTACGTCGGCGCCTTCCACCAGCCGGTCTCGGTACTGACCGATACCACGCTGCTCGAGAGCCTCCCGGAGGAGGAGCTCGCGGCCGGGATGGCTGAGGTGGTCAAGACGGGACTCCTTGCCGGCGGCACCCTGTGGGAGACGGTCAAGGGGCTCCAGCCCGGCGAGATACGATCGCGGCCTGACGTGATCTTCGAGTGCGCCCTCCACAAGTGTCAAGTCGTCGCGGACGATGAGAAGGACCGGGGTTCGCGTGCGACCCTCAACCTGGGACACACGGTCGGTCATGCGATCGAGACTGCGACCGGCTACGACCGTTACCGCCACGGGGAGGCAGTCTCCCTCGGACTCCTGGCAGCTCTGGAGCTTTCGGGAGCCGATGGACTGCGCTCTGAGGTCGAGGAGGTGGTGGCCCGCCACGGCCTTCCAGTGGTCCTCGATCCAGCGGTCGACGCCGGGGACGTTCTCACCGCCGTCGGATTCGACAAGAAGCGAACCGACGACGGAGTCGCCTTCGTCCTCCTGGAGGAGCCCGGAAGCCCCCGGACAGGGGCAGTGCTGCCCGACGATGAGGTGCGGGACGCGATCGAGGCCCTGTCGCGATGAGTACCGCGAAGAACAGGGTTGCGGTCCTCCACGGGGTGAACTTCGGGGTGCTCGAGAAGCGGGATCCAGAGCTCTACGGAGGACTCTCACTCTCCGAACTCGAATACCGGATCTCCGGCTGGGCCGGGGAGATGGGCCTCGAGCCGATCTTCTTCCAGTCCGATTCGGAGGCCGAGTTCTGCGGATTCCTCCATCGGCTCGACGACACGGCCGATGCGGCCCTGCTCAATGCGGGAGCCTGGACCCACTACAGCCGGGCGATCGCCGATGCCCTGGCGGTGAGCGGGGTACCCACGGTCGAAGTCCACCTCTCTGACGTCGATGATCGGGAGGACTGGCGAAAGATCTCGGTATTCGATGGGCTGGTGGTCGAGAAGATCGCCGGTCGCGGCCCCGAGGGCTACCGGGACGGACTCGAGGTGGTCTCCGGACTCCTCGGGACGAAGTCCTGACCCCGATGAGCCCTGAGGCCGACCGTCGGGGCTCCCGCACCGAACGAGTCGATCGGCTGGTCGATCTCGTCACCGAGGGGGAACTCGGGGCGATGCTTGTCACCAGTCCGGTCTCGATCGAATACCTGACCGGCTTCACCGGCACCAACGGCGCCCTCGTCGTGGGGGAAGAACGGCGACTCTTCGTTACCGACCCCCGCTACCGCGAGTGGGTTTCCGATGGGATCGAGGGGCTGGAGGTCGAGATCCTCCAGGGGGACTGGCTCAAGGGGTTGGCCGGCCTCATCGGGCCGAAGACCGGGATCGAGGACGGGTTCATGACTGTCAGGGTCGAGACGAAGCTGGCCGAGCATGGGCCGGCGGGGGTCGAACTCATCCCCTCCGGCGATCTGATCGAAGGACTGCGTCGGGTCAAGGACCCGGTCGAGATCGGACTGATCGCCGAGGCATCGAAGCTGGCGGACCAGGTCCTGGGTGAAGTCCTCGACATGGGGTTGGCGGGAAGGACCGAGGCCGAGGTGGCAGGGGTGATCACCAGCCGGATCCGCGAGGAGGGCGGCGAGCCCTCCTTCCCGCCGATCGTTGCCGCGGGCCCCAACTCGGCCTCTCCGCATGCCGATCCATCGGCGAGGGTGATCGAGGCCGGGGAGCCCGTGATCCTCGACCTGGGGGCGAAGTTGGACGGCTACTGCTCCGACTGCACCCGGACGGTCTTCACCGGCCGCCCGGACGATCACGCCCGGGAGGTCTACGGGATCGTCGTCGAATCAAACGAGGCCGCTCTTTCGGAGACCGCGGCCGGAGTCGGCTGTGCAGCTCTCGACGAGGTAGCCCGGGGGGTGATCGAACGGGCCGATCTCGGGGACCGGTTCGTCCACGGCCTCGGCCACGGGGTCGGACTGGAGGTCCACGAGGAACCGCGACTCGGGCCCCGCTCGACTGAGGAACTGCTCGAGGGTGACGTGGTCACCATCGAGCCGGGCATCTACATCCCTGGTGAGATCGGGGTGCGGGTGGAGGACCTCGTCCTGGTCGGCGAAAGTGGCGTGGAAACCAACTTCTCGAGCCATTCCAAGGACCTGCTCGAGGTCGGCTGAAGCGGCTCGACGGGAAACTGCGCAAATCGCGGAATCCTTGTACTATGTGATTACCGTCACACACCGGAATAGCCGTTCGCTATTCACGCACGACGGTCTTCGACAAAGGCGAGGGGCCTCGAAGGAGAGAGGGAAGGAAGGGACCGGTCTGAGGGGGCCGGTCCTTTTCTCTGGTTGAACCCGGACAGTAGGCCGGGCGCTGAGACGGAACGGGCGCCCCGCTAAGGGCGCCCGTATGTCCATCAGGTTTCGAAACGCTGGTCTAGGGAAGTCCGAGGATTCCGTTCCAGGTATTCGAGTAGCAGTGGTTGTCCCCAGGCGCTACCGGCTGGCTCGGTACGTCACCACCATTCGAAGCGGAGTTCAGCACGCTGCATGCCTGGATCGAGCCGTCTCCGAGGAAGGAGATCGCGTGTCCGAGGCCGGTGCTCGCCCGCCTTGGCAGGCTGTGGGGGTCGCTGCCGTATCCCCACTCCTCCCTCGGCGGCACGTTCTCGAGGGGAGGTACCCCCACACCGGGCCGGATCCCGCCCCACCCGACCGGACCGGAGTCGTAATAGACGAGGTAGGAGTCGCCGCTCGCCGGAAAGGTTTCGGCCTTGTCCATCCCGAAGTAGGGGTTGGAGGCCCAGTGGCGCCCCTCGAGCAGGGCCGGGGCGTACATCTTGGCCCCGATGGTCCGACCCTCGACCTCTGCTGCGAAGTTGGTTACCTGGTGGTCGCCGAGCGCAATCCGCATCAACACCTCGTGGGGCGGCGTGTTCGGCAGGGGATTCCCGGTCATGAAGTGCGCGTAGCCATTCGCTTCGCCGCGATCCCAGAGGAGCTGCATCAAGGCGAAGAGGACCGGCCGCTCCGCGAGAGCCGGATAGTTCGCGTAGAGACCGAAGCTCGCCGCCTTGAAGTACTCGTCGGAGTCGACCGATCGCCGGAGCAGGGTCGAGTAGTTCATCCCGGTGACGCCCAAAACTCCCCGGTCGACGTCGGGACTCAGCGCGGTCAAGGCGCCTCCCATGATCCCGCCCTGACTTATCCCCATGAACTGCCCGCGGGTCGAGACGCCCTTGGAGAGGTCGACTACGTACTGGCCGCTCCCGTTCTGGAACAGCGGCTGGGTCTTCAACGGCGTCTCGGGGTGGATCAGCAGACGCTGCAGATACAGGAAGTTGACGAATCCCTGCTGCATCCGGTCGGCGAGCTTGTTGAAGTAGGAGACGTCGGTGAGCACTCCCGTAAGGGATCCGGGAATACCGACGATCTGCTGGAGGTCCTCCTCTGAGAATCCGGCCCAGTCGACCGCACACCAGACCGTGTTCGCCTGGTTGCCGATCAGGCTCTGCTGACCGATCTGGAAGCGATCACCGAGGAGGCCGTGGCCGTAGGTACCAGCCGACCCCGGTCCCCGTGTGTTGACGCTGTTGGGGATCTCGCAAACGAAAGGAACGTCGGTAGTCGAGGCCGGGTTCCAGGTCAACTCGCCCTTCGCGTCGAACTGGAAGGTGCCACCGGGGGCGCAGTCGGCCGAATCCAGGTAGCAGGGAACGTTCTCCATCACGCCCTCAACTCGTCTCAGCCGGTTCGAGTTGGCGGCCGATCCGGTATCGGCAATGCCACTCACCTGCGGCGAGACGCCTTCGATGGTCCGGTTGGCGAGATCGGTGTCTCCCAGCCTCGCGAAGGCATCGTCCCGAATTTCGAGGGCCCGTCCGACGACCGAGTCCCTGCTGGCGACCGTGAAGTCCCATGCCATGTAGAGCTCGGGCCTCTTCACCTTGCCCTTCTTCACGGCGGTGGTGATGATCGATTCCATCTGGGGCCGCCGCTGCTCGACCACCTTCGACTTGGTGCCGAGGCGATCCCGGTAGACCTTGAAGGCCTTCGGCGCTCCGATCGCGCGCCCACTCCCGTTCTTGAGGTTGCGCAGCACGACTATGTAGCGCCGGCCGTGCTCGAAGTTCTTGGCCGGGCGGATGATCAGGTTCACAGGCTTCGTGTTTGACGGGTTCTGGTCGATCCCCCCGGGGCCCTTGGAGGATGGGTCGACTGCCGTCGGATTCGCATCGATCTCGGTCCAGATCGGATGGCGCTTGCCCGTCTTCGCGTCGATGACCATCACCGCCCGATCCCTCTTCGAGTACGAGCCGAGGTCCGTAAGCGGGACCATCTTGTTCTTCCCGAAGGCCTTCGGGGTGTCGAGTCCAGGCACCTTCAACGTGATCAGGTTCCCGGGACTGAAGCCATCTGCCCGGTTGATGTCGGTCGTATTCATGTGATCTCCTGCCGTGTTGGCAGGGGTCGCGGCAGACGCGATGTCCAGACGACGGCCGGTTCCGGTCCTTGAATCCTTCCGGGTGAAGTAGTCGTTGGCGAACGGCTGCAGGCAGACCGTGGTGTCGAGGAAGTCACACTTGGTCGGGTTGGGTCCCAGGTTCACGGAAACGCAGGAACCCCCCTTGAGCGTCCTGGAGGCCTTTGTTCCACCGGCCTTTACCTGGACCGGGATCGACTTGCAGTAGCCGAGCGCGCCGAAGCCCGTGCTGCTGAGGGGGACACTCACGGTCTTCGAACCCCTGACCGAGAAGGTCTTCGACTTGAAGTAGCTGGACTTGCCCTTGCTGCTCGCCGAAACCCGGACCTTTCCCTGTCCGGTCAGTCGGACCTTCAGTCCACCTGCCTTGAGCAACTCCTTCTGGGAGGAAGTCGTTATTCCCACCGACGTGGCCGCCCCGGAAGCGGGTGGCATCAGGAGGGCGAGGAGTGTTGCGAGGCCGAGTAATCCGACTGCCATTCGGATCGAGGTGGCACGGGTCGAGCGAAGCCCGGACGAGTCGTACATGCGGTAATCCCTCCCCGGGGCCTGACGCCCCACTTTCGCCATCCGCCTGAGTGACGGTAGTCACAAAGCTAGCGCAATCCGAGGCGAGTTTTCG
>CAITDZ010000077.1 GCA_903891285.1 uncultured Solirubrobacterales bacterium | reverse complement strand
TCGCGACCGAGTTACCGGAGAAGGCGAACTCCTTCTTCTGGGTCCGCGAGGGCAAGGACTCGCTTGCCCTCGGCAACATCACGGGCGCGATGGTCTTCCAGTCGATGATCCCGGTCTTCGTCGGGATGGTCTTCATCGACTGGTCGCTGGAAACCAACGCGGTCGTCTCGATGCTGCTCGGACTCGCCGGCGGTGCCGTCGCCTACTGGGCCCTTCGGCTGAAGGGCCAGTTCGGGGCCCTACCGGTGGCGATCTGGTTCCTGCTCTACGCCTCGTTCATCGTCTTCGTGACGGCCTGAGGCGAGTCGGGCCTCAGTCCAGCTCGGCCAGGGCGCCGAGCACGAGGTCGTCGTGCTTCTTCGGCTGGACCTTGGGAAAGACCTTCTCGACCCTCCCGTCCTTCCCGATGATGAAAGTTGCCCGCTGGACACCCATGTACTTCTTGCCATACATCGATTTCTCGACCCAAGTCCCGTAAGCCTCGGCAACCTCGTGGTCGGGGTCGGCCAGGAGGGTGAAGGCGAGGTCATTCTTGGCCGCGAAGCCAGCGATGTCATCTACCGGGTCGGGTGAGATGCCGAGCACCTTCACCCCGGCCTTGGCGTAGTCCGCGGCCCGGTCGCGGATCCCACAGGCCTGGGTCGTGCAGCCGGGGGTATCGGCTCGCGGATAGAAGTAGAGGACGACACGGGTTCCGGCGAAGTCGGCAAGGGAGACCGGCTTCCCGGCCTGGTCGTCGAGGGTGAATCCAGGCGCGGTGTCGCCTTCTGCGATCACCTCGGCGCTCATTCGCCGTTTCCTTCCGCTTCGGAATCCCCCTCGAGGGTGTCGTCTTCGTCCTCGTCCGGATCGGGGTCGGCCTCCGGGGCATCGGAGCCGTCCTCGATGTCTTCCTCCTGATCGCGAACGGTCGCCGAGAGGGATCCGCCCCCGCCGGCATGGAACTCGGCCTGGAACTCCTCGAGCACCTCGTCCCTGGCCTGCTCGTCGATCGGCACCTCCTCCGAGATCCGAATCCAATCGGCGTCACCCAATCGGGCCGGGTCGAAGGCCTCCTGATCGACCGAGGCGGAATCGTCGACAGCGATCACCACCTCTGTCCTTGGATTGAAGTAGATGCCCGGCTGCTCGGCCAGCTCCTCCAACTCGTAGGTCTCGAGGTCATCGGTCACCGCGGAATCGTAGCCAGAGGGGGTCGCTCAGGTCCACTCGGCGAGCCGGCGGGCAACCTCCGCCTCGACGTCCAACGGCTGCTCGCCCCGTCGCTTGCGCCGCTCGTTGTTGGCGACCACCAGCTGCCGAATCTCGACCGTCCAGGCGGCCACCCGGCCGTCGGAGTCCCGCTCGACCGAGGTCAGCCGGGTCACCTCTGCCTCGACGTCGATCCCGTCGGCACCCCGGCGTCGCAGGCGATAGTCCCTGGCCTCGACCATCTGCCGAACCTCCTCCCGTGCTTCGGGGTCGAGCTCCGGACCGACCGGCTCACCCGCTTCGGAAGGATCCTCCCGATCGATCGCCCACTTGCCGCCGCCGAGGTCCCGGAGGGCCTTGCCCGAGCGGGTGAAGAGGATCGCTGCAGCGATCAGCGCACCCGCCAGGACGATCGGGACTATCCCAGTCAGGAAGGGAAAATCGGTGGGTGAAAGCGCTCCGCTCACTTGGGTAAGAGTAGGCCAGACCGCCGGTCGTCGGGACATGCTCCGCCGGGTTCGCTACGCTTCTGGGGAGTTTGTTGACTGACTAGTCAATCGGTCCCTCGGAACGGCCCGATCAGCCAGGTCCGCCGGGGTTCAACCAGACGAAAGGAAACCGAGTTCAAGTGGTCGATTTCACCCTTACTGACGAGCAGAAGGATCTCCGCGAGATGGCGCACAACTTCGCCGAGAACGAGATCCGGCCGGTCGCCTGGGAGTACGACAAGGACGGCACCTGGCCCCAGGAGATCATCGACAAGGCCTGGGAAGTCGGCCTGATGAACACCCATATCGAGGAGGAGTACGGAGGTCCGGGCCTCGATTACCTATCCGGTTGCCTGATCGAGGAAGAACTCGGCTGGGGCTGTTCCGGGATCGGTACGAGCCTTGCCGCCAACGGCCTTGCTGCCGCCCCGATCCAGGTGGGCGGATCCGAGGAGACCAAGAAGAAGTACCTCGAAATGCTCACCGAGTCCCCGAAGATGGCCGCTTTCTGCCTGACCGAGCCGGACGCCGGCTCGGATGTGGCCGGGATGAAGACGCGGGCCGAGAAGAAGGGGGACAAGTACGTCCTCAACGGCTCCAAGTGCTTCATCACCAACGGCCAGTACGCCGACTTCTACACGGTCTACGCCAAGACCGATCCGGACGCCGGAAGTCGCGGCATCTCGGCCTTCGTGGTCGATCGCCAGGACGGGATCACCATCGACAAGAAGGAAGACAAGATGGGGCAGCGGGCTTCGAACACCGCAACCGTCACCTTCAACGATGTCGAGGTTCCGGCCGAGAACATGATCGGCGAGGAGAACAAGGGCTTCAAGCTCGCGATGATGACCCTCGACCGGACACGACCCGGAGTCGCAGCGATGGCAGTCGGGATCGCCAGGGCCGCGATGGAGGCCGCAGCCGACTACTCGAAGGAGCGCCAGCAGTTCGGGGTCCCGATCGCAATGCACCAGGCAATCCAGTTCCTGATCGCCGACATGGCGGTCAAGGTGGACGCCTCGAGGCTCTTGACCTGGCAGTCGGCCGTCCAGCTCGACCAGGGGATCCGCAACACGCTCACCTCGTCCGAGGCAAAGCGCTTCGCGGCCGACTCGGCGATGGAAGTCACCACCGATGCCGTCCAGGTGTTCGGCGGATACGGCTTCATCAAGGAGTACCCGGTCGAGAAGTTCATGCGCGACGCGAAGATCATGCAGCTCTACGAGGGCACCAGCCAGATCCAGCGCATGGTCATCGCCCGCGAGATCCTGCTCCCCCGAAACGTCTGACCCCCTCCCCCAAGGGCCCGGTCCCTCTCTCCGGGCGGGTGATGGCCGAAAGGCCGTCACCCGCCTACGGGCCCTGCCGGTAACCTGAACATTCGTGGAATCGGCTCTCCCCTCGACCGAGTCACCCGATCCCTCCGGGTCGCCGGTGGTCTCTGCCCGGGGCCTGGAGAGGATCTACGGCGAGGGCGAGGCCTCGGTCCAGGCGCTCGACGGGGTCGATGTCGACTTCGACCACGGTCTCTTCACCTCGATCATGGGCCCGTCGGGTTCGGGCAAGTCGACCCTGATGCACATCCTCGCCGGGCTGGACAGGCCGACCGCCGGAGCGGTTCAGATCGATGGCGTGGAGATAACCGACCTCGACGACGCCGACCTGACCCAGCTGAGACGGGACAAACTCGGCTTCGTCTTCCAGTTCTTCAACCTCCTGCCCGTGCTTACCGCCGAGGAGAACGTCGTGCTGCCCCTGACCATCGCCCGTCGAAAGCCCGATCAGGAGTGGGTCGATCAATTGATGGAAACGGTCGGCCTGGCCGACCGCAAGACCCACCGCCCGGCCGAGCTCTCCGGGGGGCAGCAGCAAAGGGTGGCGATCGCCAGGGCCCGGGTGACCAGGCCATCGGTCCTGTTCGCCGACGAGCCGCCCGGCAACCTCGACGCCGAATCCTCCCACCAGGTTCTCCAGCTCCTCCGGAGTGCGGTCGATGAATTCGGCCAGACGGTCATCATGGTCACCCACGAACCCGACGCGGCTGCCCACGGGGACCGCCTGATCGCACTCAGGGATGGACGGCTCGTCCACGATGCCCCGCCGGTCTCGGCGGACGCCGTGATCGAGCTCCTCAAGACCCTCGGCTAGCGGTTGCTGGGGCTCACGCTAAAGAGCCTCCTCGCGAGGAAGTGGCGCTCGGCGATGACCGCGCTCGCGGTCGTCTTCGGGATCGCCCTGGTGGCCGGTACCTACGTGCTGACCGACACCACGAACCAGGCCTTCGACGAGATCTTCGTCAAGTCGAACGAGAAGATCGACGTGACGATCACTGGCCGTGAGCGGGTCGATCAGCCGGACGGCAGCGTCCCGGCATTCTCCGACAGGTACCTGGACGAGGTCCGCGCCGTCGACGGGGTCTCCGACGCTGCGGGATCGGTCTTCACTCCCGGATCGATCCTCAATGACAAGGGCAAGTCGACCGGAGCGCCCTTCGCCCCCCAGTTCATCTCCTCGGTCCTGCCGGCCCGACTCGAGGCCCTCAACTACGTCGAAGGAAGACCGCCCCGCAAGCCGAACGAAGCCGCACTCGACGAGGCAGCGGCCGAGCGCGGAGGACTCCGGGTCGGCGACACGATCCGCCTGGTCGGTACCGGGGCTGCCCTTCCCTACCGGCTGGTCGGTCTGACCCGACTGGGTTCGGCCTCCTTCGGTGGCTCCTCGATTTCCCAGGTCACTCTTCCGGTAGCCCAGCGGATCACCGGCAAGCGAGGCGAGTTTGATCAGATCTCGGTTGCTGGTAAGGACTCGGTGAGTCCGGAGGAGCTAAAGCGCCGGGTTGCCGCGGTCTTGCCCGAGTCATTGCTGGTCGAGACCGGGACCGAGAATGCCGAACGCCAGGCGAGCGACGTTCGTGACGGGCTCAGCTTCCTGACCATCGCCCTCTTCGCCTTCGGGGCGATCTCCCTCTTCGTCGGCTCGTTCGTGATCTTCAATGTCTTTTCGATCACCGTCGCCCAGAGGACCCGGGAGTTCGGGATGCTCCGGACGCTCGGAGCCTCACGACGCCAGATCCTGCGGAACGTCCTGGTCGAGGGGCTGGTGATCGGCCTTGTCGCCTCGGTCTTCGGGGTGCTGGTCGGGATCGGGTTGGCGGAGGGGCTGAGCGCCCTGCTTTCGGGGTTCGGGATCGACCTCCCCGGGAACTCCCTGGTGGTCGTGCCCCGAACCGTGATCGTTTCCTTCCTGATCGGGGTGGGCGTGACCCTCGTCTCCTCGATGATTCCGGCCTTCCGGGCGACCCGTGTGCCGCCGATCGCTGCCCTTTCGGAGGACATCCTCCAGGCAGGTGGCACCAGACTGTGGATCAGGGGTCTGGTCTCCTTCGTCCTCGGGGTCGCGGGCGTTGCGCTGATCGCCTGGGTCCTGGTCGGGAATATCGAGGGTGGGGCGGGGGCTGCACGAATCGGGGCCGGGGCCGTCTGCCTGGTGGTCTCGATCGCGATCTTCAGCCCGAGGCTGATCCAGCCGCTGGTCAGGGTGATCGGCTGGCCGATCGCCAGGTTCGGGGGACTGACAGGCAAGCTCGCCAGGGAGAATTCGCTGAGGACCCCGGCCCGGACGGCGGTCACCTCGGCGGCCCTGATGATCGGTATCGCCCTGGTCGCCTTCGTGACCATCTTCGCCTCGGGCCTGAACAGTTCGGTCACCGACGTGATCGCCCAGAACGTCAGGGGACAGATCATCCTCCAGGGACCGGGAGGATTCGTCGAGATCCCGCCGGAGGCCGTACGGGACGCCGAAGTGGTCCAGGGGGTGGAAGCGGCTTCCGGGGTCCGCTACACCCAGGCGCGCGTGCCGCGCGCCGGTGGCACGGCGGTCGCCTCGGTCGACCCCCGCTCGGTGGACCGGGTCCTCGAGATCGACCTGGTCGAGGGCACCCAGGCGGACCTCAGGGCCCTCGCGCCGGGCAGGGCCGTGATCGGCCAGAAGCTCGCGGACGAGGCCGGCCTCGGCCTCGGGGATCGCTTCCGGCCACTGACCAAGACCGGTCGCCGCCCCGAACTCGAAGTCACGGCGATCATGGCCTCGGGCAATCTCGACTTCCTCGGGGAGGTAGTCGTCTCCGAGACCCAGATGGACCGGGATTTCGGGGTCAAGGCCGACTTCTTCGGATTCGTAAGGGTGAAGCCTGGTGAGAACGTCGAGAAGGTGAAGGACCGGATCTCCCGGACCCTCGACCGGCCGTACCCGACGGTCGAGGTCCTCAACCAGGACGAGCTCGAACAGCGCCAGCGGGAACAGATCAACGCGATCCTCGCCCTGATCTACGTCCTCCTCGCGCTCGCGGTCGTCGTCTCCCTGGTCGGGATCGTCGTCACCCTGATCCTCTCTATCTACGAGCGGACCAGGGAGTTGGGGATGCTCAGGGCGGTCGGAATGTCGAGGAGGCAGGTCAAGCGGATGATCCGATTCGAGGCAGTGATCACCGCGGTGCTCGGGGCCTCGGCCGGCCTCGTCCTCGGGATCATCTTCGCCTTCCTGATGGGGATACCGCTGGAGGGCGAGGGGTTCGTGCTCAGCTACCCGATACCGACCCTGCTGGCGATCCTGGTGCTCTCGGCGCTCGCAGGCGTCCTCGCCTCTGTCTACCCGGCCAGGAAAGCCGCCCGTCTGGACGTCCTCGAGGCGATCTCCTACGAGTAGGTCGGGGTCCCGGCCTCAGCTGTCGAAGCCGAGTCCCAGCCTGCTGAGGAGGCGAAGCCAGAACCCTTCCCTGCCGTCATCTCGGTCGGCAGCGGCAAGCCGGTTCCTGGTCAGCTGGATCGTCGCCCACCGGAGTGGTTCCGGTGGGAAGGGAACCGGCTTCTTCCTCACATAGTCGAGCTCCAGTAGTTCCGGTTCGGTTCGGTCCAGAAGGGCAAGGCCCACCCGGGCGGCGAATCGGCTCGCTCCCACGCCCAGTCCGGTGTGCCCCACCGCGTAGGAGACCCTGCCGCGCAGGGTCGTCCCGTAGAAGGCGAAGAAACGCGAACAGGTGTCGATCGCCCCTCCCCAGCGATGGCTGAATCGGATCCCTTCGAGCTGGGGGAATGCCGTGAAGAACCGCTGGGCGAGGCCGGCAAAACTCTGGTCTCGCTGGTAGTAGCGCTCCTCGACCCGACCGCCGTAGTGGTAGATCGCGTCGTAGCCACCCCAGAGTATCCGTCCATCGGCGATCGGCCGGTAGTAGTGGAAACGGTTGGATGAGTCGGAGAGCCCCTGGTGAGCTGCCCAGCCGACCGCATCCCACTGTGAGGGAGTCAGCGGCTCAGTGACCAACACGTAGTCGAAGACCGGAATGACCCTGGACCTGATCGCCCGGACAGGACTCCTGAAGGCCGAGGTCGCGAGGAAAGCCTGTTTCGCCCGGATCGAACCGGAGGCGGTTTCGACAAGCACGCCTTCGCCGTCGGCACCCAGCCCGGTCACCTCCGAGTCCTCGTGGATCGTGACCCCGAGTTCGGTGGCCGCATCCGCCAGGCCGAGAGTCAGCGCGACCGGGTCGGCCGACCATTCCCCCGTCTTTTGCCAGAGGCCCCCGGTGAAGAGGGGCGAGTTCACCTGCTCACGCATGGCTGTCTGGTCGAGCAGCTCGGCCTGATGTCCGTAGCTCTGGAGCTCTTCCTCGGTTTCGGACAGCTCTTCGAGCTGTCCGGGCGTCATCGCCACCTCGATCGCCCCGGGCTTTCCGAGTTCGCACTCGATCCCGTACCGGTCGATCCGTTCACCGATCTGGTCGAGGTTCTCCAGTCCCAGGCGTTCGAGCGTGCCAACTTCCCTGGGGAACCGGGAAAGACCGTTGGCGATCCCATGGACCAGAGAAGAGGACATGAACCCCCCGTTGCGGCCGCTAGCCCCGGTTGCGATCCCTTCCGACTCGAGGACGACGATCCGGCGGTCCGGATCGCGTTCGATCGCAGTGAGGGCGGCCCAGAGTCCAGTCAGTCCCCCACCGACGACGACCAAGTCGGCATCGGTCATTCCTTCGAGGGGGCCTCGCCTTGCCGGCCGCCGTCGGTCCAGCCAGAACGGGACCGGTTCAGCCTCGGCGTAGGAGGCCCGATCCGAATCACTCGGTGGTCCTGTCGGCCAGACGCCGGATCCTGGACTGTCAGCTTCCCGGTACATCGCCCCGAGCGTAACCGACCCCGCCGTTATCCTCACGGGTCCGATGGGGGGCCGGTCGAATACCGGCGCCAGAGCCGGGTTGAAGGTTTTTTCTTCCCGTCCGTCAGGAATGGACCCGGGGTCCGACTCTTAAGGGCCGAAAGGGGGAATTCATCTTCAGGAGGAAGTCACAGGAACAGCTCTCGGGACTCGAGGACGCCGAAGTCATGGCGTACGTGGTCGAAGCAAGGGATCTCGGCGAGACCTCCGAGTACCGCTCTGGGCTCGCGGTCCTAATCTTCAAGTGGGAGGGCATCTTCTTCAATCGGGCGCGCCGTCGGATCGAGGCATCCTGCGCGAGAGCCGGCACGACCTCGGTCGACGAGGAGGCGGCGGACATCGTCGCCGAGGCCTTCAAGGACGTCTTCGGGAGTGTCGAACGCTTCGAGGGCGCGGTCGCCCCGCAGTTCCACAAGTTCGTCCAGACGATCGTCGATCGGAGGGTCATCGACTGGTTCCGGGCCAGGGACGGGGCCCCGAGGATCGAGGCATACGACGGGACCATGAGCGAGGTCGGGGAGGAGCGGGGACTCTACGAAGTGGTCCCCGACCATGGCACCGACATCGAGAAGGCCGTGGAGCTACGGCTCCTCTGGGAGCGTGCCCTAGGGGACGAGAGCGAGCGGGACGCCTTCATCGTCGGCCTCAAGGCTGAGGGATACTCGGCCCAGGAAGTCGTAACGATGGTCGAGGACGAGGGACTCGACCGAGGGGAAGGCATCACGACCGACAACGTCGACACGATCTACTCCCGGTTCAAGAAGAAGAACAGGGAACTCTTCCTCGAGGAGATGGAGGTCGAAGGGATCGAAACGGCCGACCGGGAAGGTGGGAGCGCTGATGGACAGGGTTGACGAACTCCTGGAGCTGTATGCGGCAGCGGTGAGGTCGGGGGACGCCGATCCGACTCCTTTCCTGGCCGAGGTAGAGGGCCCCGACCGGGACCGGCTGGAGCGACTGATCGAGATCCTCCTGATGGCGAGTC
>CAITDZ010000076.1 GCA_903891285.1 uncultured Solirubrobacterales bacterium | reverse complement strand
TGGTCGTCTTCGCGCTCAGTGAGATCACGCCGATCCTCGGGGTGGTCGGCGCGGTGGCCGGATTCATCGCGATCTATCCCTACCTGGCGATGGTCTACTCGGTCCTCTACTTCGACCTCGCTGCCCTTCATGGTCAGGCGGTCGTGGCTGGCGGGGGCCCCGGCGCGGGCCTCGAGCCTGCAGCTGAGCCGGGTTCGCTCGGCCAGGGAGGCGTGTCCGACCCCGGGGCCACCCAACAGCTCGAGCAGGAACGGCCCGAGGACCAGGCCTAGGCCCGCCGGCGCCAACGCGGTCTTGTTTTCCGCTATTTACGGGGATTTGACCGCCCATTCACACTTTCGCCCGAGCCTAACGTTAGTTTCGTAGCGCCCTGCGAAAAGCCGTTCTCGGGAAGGATCCGGGAAGGACGGTCCGAAACGTGGGGCGGCGGAACACATTTCGCCGCAAAACGTGAACGGAGGAGAAAAACGTGAACGAAACGGTTACCGCTGAGGGCCGACTCGATGTCGGGGGGGTCTTCAGCCGCACTGGAGACATCTACAAACAGGCTTTCGGGACGGTCTGGGTCATTGCCCTGATCCTCTTCATCCCGGTAGTCATCCTCAACTACCTGTCCGGTGACGGGGGGTGGTTCCTCGGCCTGATCGCCGGAATCGTCCAGTTGATCGCGAGCGTCTGGTTCGCGGGCACGATGGTCAAGGTTGTCGAGGACGTCGAGGCCGACGGGGTGGTCGATGCCTCGGTGGGAGACCTCCTCGGACTCGTCTGGCCGCGGCTCGTCTCGCTGATCCTCCTGGGGATCGTGGTCGGGATCCTGGTCGCGATCGGGTTCGTCCTCCTGATCATCCCGGGGATCATCCTCACCCTTCTCTGGATCGTCTCGACCCCGGCGATGATGGTCGAGAACAAGGGCGTCTTCGATTCGATGACGAGGAGCTCCGAGCTGACCAAGGACAACCGCTGGCGGGTACTCGGCGTGGGCGTCCTGCTGGTACTCGCCTACATCGTCATTGCGATAGTGATCGGCATCCTGGCGGCGATCACCCCGGTCCTCGGGATCATCGGCGGGATCATCCTGGTGATCGCGGTCTACCCGTACCTGGCGATCATCGTCTCGGTCCTCTACTTCAACCTCGTCGAGGTGAAGGGCGGACGCGTTGTGACCGGCGGCGGTCCGACCGCGGGCATCGAGCAGCCCGGCCAGGTCGAGCAGGTCGAGGTCGTCGAAGAGGTCGACCAGGGACCGGGCGGTCCGGAAGACCGCCAGTAGGGAAGGTCCCAGGGCCGGGGCAGCACCTCGGCAAGGCATTCAGAGGCGGGTCGTCACCTTCGGGTGGCGGCCCGTCGTCGTTTTCGCGGAGGGGATGGTCCCGAGGTCGGGCCGGTACGGCGCGTAAGTCGGTGACTCAGGTCTCGACTTCGTAGACCAGCCAGGAGGACTTCTCGGCACCCGGGATCGAGTCATAGAGCCGCTGGGCGGTCTCGTTGTCGGGCGCGGTCGACCACTCCAGGCAGGCCGCCCCGGCGTCCCGTGCCACCTCCAGGCCCTTCTCGATCAGGAGCCGCCCGACACCCTTGCCACGGGCCTCGGCGAGGACGAAGAGGTCGTAGAGCAGAATCGTGTCGGCGGCTCTCAGGGAGCTCTTGGAACGGTGGAGGCAGGTGAAACCCAGGATCCGGTCTTCCTCGAAGGCCCCGAACAGCCAGCCTTCCTCGTCGCTGTCCACGAACCGCTCGAGAAAGGTGCGGTTTCGGGCCTGGTCGATCTGCTCGACCTCGTAGAAGCGCTGGTAATCGGCGAACAGGGGCTCGACCAGGGCGAGCGACTCGCGATCGATCCTCTCCACCCGAACGGCCACGTCGCCGACCCTACAGGCCGGTCGGCGCGCGAGAAAGTTCCTTCCCGCCGGCAGGGAGGGAGGC
>CAITDZ010000075.1 GCA_903891285.1 uncultured Solirubrobacterales bacterium | reverse complement strand
GCTGCCGCCCTCGACCCCCGGCTGGGAGACCCCGGTGCTTACCGCCTCGGCCCTGGAGGGGACCGGCCTGGCCGAGATCTGGGATGCGGTCGAGGGCCACCGGAAGGTCCTCGAGGAATCAGGGCTCCTGGAGGAGCGCCGTGGCCGCCAGCGCGAGGTCTGGCTCGATTCGATGATCGAGGACTCAGCCCTCGAGCACTTCCTCTCCCGCGAGGGCGTGACCGAGGCCGTCCAGGCGGCCCAGGCAGCGGTCGCCTCGGGCGAGAAGACCGTGCCCGAGGCCTTCCTCTCCGTGCTGGATGCAGCGGGCCCCTGAAGGCCACTCCCTATACTTCTGCCCATGAAGAGACTGCTGATCGCCGTCGCCCTCATCGCCCTCACCGTTCCGGCCGTTGCCACTTCGGCAACCTCGGAGCGGGCAACCAAGCGGGTCGGCGCCTACAACAACTACTTCGCCCCGAAGAAAGTCACGGTGCGCAAGGGGACCAAGGTCACCTGGACCATTCGCCAGGGAGTCCATGAGGTGGACGGCGGCTTCTTCGAGTCGCCGTACCTTTCGAAGGGCAAGACCTACTCGAAGAAGTTCAAGCGGCGCGGCACCTTCCGCTACGTCTGCGAGATCCACCCGGGTATGGGTGGCAAGGTCGTAGTCCGGTAGTTCCCTAGGTCGCTGCGCCGGTCAGTTCGGCCAAGCGGGCGGCCTCGATCTCTACCCCCTCGGCCATCTCGTCGAGGTCCTTGACCAGGTTCGGGTCCGCACAGAACCCGAACCCAAGATGGTCACCCGAGGAGATCACCCCGATCCTCAGCGCGTGACCCTCGCCGATCTCGGCGATCGTGAACAGGTTCTCGACCGGCGCCCCGAGCACGCTCACCTGCTCCCGCGGCCCCTTGACGTTGGAGATCGAGACCGCGAACGCCCGAGGGCTCGCCTCGACCTTCTCGATCAGGTGTCGGAGCCTCCCTGACACCTGACCGACCGCCTTGGTGATCAGGTCCAGGTTCTCGGCGTCGTGGCTTGCCTTGCGCTCCCAGGTCTCGGCCCGGATCTCCTTCAACCGCTCGACCGGGTCTGCCTCGTCGAGGTGGAGCGGGACCGAGAAGAAGGAATCGCGGTTGGCCGCCTTGTCCCCCTCGCGGTGGAGGCTGACCGGCACCTGGGCCCGCAGGTCCCCGATCACGTCGGTGTGCTCGACCTCCATCCAGTGGCGAAGGGATCCGGCAACGACCGAGAGGACGGCATCGTTCAGGGTCGCATCGGCCAGCTCTTTCGCCGAGTCGTGGAGGCTCGACAGCGAGACCGAGGCAAAGGCGATCGCCCGCTCGTGTCCGAGCTCCCCCTCGAAGGGTGAGGGGCCGTGCGAGCGGCCGAACTCCCGCTCGAACAGCCCGATCAAGTTGGAGCGCCTCTCCTTCTCGCTCTCCTCGGTGTGGACTGCCGGCTTGGAGGAACCCTTCTTCGGGGTCGGCCGACCCTCGCCACTCTCGTCCGCCGGGTCCCAGAGAACCTCCTTGGCGAACCGCATCGCGGTCGATCCGTCGGCCAGGGCGTGGTGGATCCTCCATATCAATGCCCTGCCGCCCCCTTCGAGCCGGGCGAACTCGATCTTCCAGAGGGGCTTCTCCCGGTCGAGCCGCTCGCTGAACAGCTCGGCCGTCAGCCGGTCCAACTCCTCCCCCGATACTTCCCTGCCCCCGGCAGCCTCGACCAGGTGGTCTTCGAGGGAGAACGACTCGTCCTCCTCCCAGAAGTACTCGCCGTCTTCTTCGACCAGCTTCCTGCGGAGCTCCGGCACCCCTTCGATCCGCTCCGAGACGATCTTCAGGAACTCGTCGAACTCGACCTCACCCTCGCCGATCAGGACCACCTTGCAGGTGTGCCCGGCGATCGTCGGCCCCTCCAGGTGGAGGATCGCCACGTCTTCGTCGCTCAGTTGGACTCGCTCGGACAACTTGGGATTAAGGGTAGAGCCGAACCTAGGAAGAGCGCTTGAAGCCCCGGAGCCTCAGCGAGTTGGTGACAACGAAGATCGAGGAGAGCGCCATCGCCGCCCCGGCCAGCATCGGGTTGAGCCGCCCGGTCATCGCCACCGGGATCAGGATCGTGTTGTAGGCGAAGGCGAAGAACAGGTTCTGCTTGATCGTCCTCAAGGTTGCCCTGGACAGCCGGATCGCATCCACCGCGCCCCGCGGATCGCCCGAGACGAGGGTCAGGTCCCCGGCCTCGATCGCCACGTCCGAGCCGGTGCCGATCGCGATCCCCAGGTCCGCCTGGGCGAGCGAGGGGGAGTCGTTCACCCCGTCGCCGATCATCGCCACCACCCTGCCGTCGGCCTGGCGTCCCCGGACCGCATCCACCTTCCCTTCGGGCAGGACCCCGGCGATTACCTCCTTTATCCCGACCTCATCCGCTACGGCCTGGGCCGTCCTGGCGTTGTCCCCGGTCAGGAGTACGGGCTCGGCGCCCAGCCCCTTCAGCCCGCTCACCGCCTGGGGGCTCGTGTCGCGGACCGTGTCCCTGACCGCCATCGCGGCGGCCGGGGTCCCGTCCACCGAGGCGAGGATCGCGGTCATCCCCGACCCTTCGCTCTCCTCGATGAACCGATCCAGGCCGGCCGGTACGGGCCCGTGGCCCTCGATCGACGGCCTGCCGACCACGACCTTCTTGCCCTCGACCGCACCTTCCACGCCCAGCCCCTCGAGGTTTCGGAACCCCTCCACCGAGGGAAGGGAGCCGACCTCTGCCCGGATCCCGTCGGCCACCGCCCGGGCGATCGGGTGGGAGGAGGCATCCTCGACCGCACCGACCATTCCCAACACCTCGCCGCGCTCGAACCCCTCGGTGAACTCGGTACCCGAAAGCCTCATCTCCCCAGTGGTCAGGGTGCCGGTCTTGTCCAGGAGGACGGTGTCGACCCGCCGGGTCGACTCGAGCACTTCCGGCCCCCGGATCAGGATCCCGATCTGGGCACCCCGCCCGGTCCCGACCAGGAGCGCCAGAGGCGTTGCCAGCCCTAGCGCACAGGGGCAGGCGATGATCAGCACCGAGACGGCCGCACTGACCGCGAACGACCCGCCGCTCCCTTCGACCAGCCAGAAGGCGAGGGTGATGAGCGAAAGCCCGATCACCACCGGCACGAATACCGAGGAGATCCGGTCGGCCAGCCTCTGGACCGGGGCCTTGCCGGTCTGGGCCTCCTCGACCAATCGGGCGATCTGGGCGAGCGCCGTTTCCGACCCGACCCTGGTCGCCTCGACCACCAGCCGCCCTTCCGTGTTGATCGAGGCGCCTACCACCTCGTCGCCCGCCACTTTCTCCACCGGCACCGACTCCCCGGTGATCAGCGACTCATCGACCGCCGAGTCCCCCTCGACCACCACCCCGTCGGTCGCGACCTTCTCGCCCGGTCGGACCACGAACCTATCCCCGGCCGAGAGCTCCTCGATCGGGACCATCCGCTCGTTGCCATCCGGGCCGATGACCGCGACTTCCTTCGCGCCCATGTCCATCAGTGCCCGGAGCGCATCTCCGGCCCGTTCCTTCGCCCGTTCCTCGAAGTAGCGCCCGGCCAGCAGGAAGGTCGTAACGACGCCCGCCACCTCGAAGTAGAGGTTGTCGAGCGCTCCATCCCGAGAGGGCACCCACTCGAAGGTCATCTTCATCCCGACCATCCCGGCATCCCCGAAGACCAGGGCGTAGAGCGACCAGAAGTAGGCGGCCAGGGTGCCGAGGGAGATCAGGGTGTCCATCGTCGTCCCGCCGTGTCGGGCCGACTTGAGGGCCGAGCGGTGGAAGGGGAGACCTCCCCAGAAGACGATCGGGGTGGCCAGGGCGAGCGCCACCCACTGCCAGTAGTCGAACTGGAGCCCCGGCACCATCGTGATCAGGACCAGCGGGACGGTCAGGGTGGCGCAGACGATCAGTCGCGCCTTCAGGCTGGCCAGGCTGGCCACCTGGTGGGACATGTGGTCGTGGGCGTCGCCCTCCCCGTGGCCTTCGTGGTGGTCGTGGCCGTCGGCGCGGCCCTTGTGCGCGCCGTTCCCCGCGAGAACCGGGGTGTAGCCGGCCGCTCCGACGGCTGCCTCCAGCTCCGCCTCGCCGGCCAGCTCGGGGTCGAACTCGACCGATGCCTTCTTGGTCGCGAAGTTGACCGTCGCCTCGGCCCCCTCGACCCCGTTCAGCTTCTTCTCGACCTTCGCCACGCACGAGGCGCAGTTCATGTCGGGGATCTCGATCTCGACCTTTTCGCGCGTCTTCTCCATCTAATCCACCTACCGCGACGCTACCGGGAGACGGCCCCCGACCTTCCAGGCATCGATCCCCAAGGAGCTAGGGGCAGACCAGCCCCTCCCTCGCTGCCGCGTCCCTGAGTCGCTCGTCGAGGGTCACCATTTCGGGCCCACCCGGAATCTCGGTGGCCCATCTGATCGCTGCCGCGAGCTGGAGGGCATCTCCGGCGCTGAGTGGGTGGACGGCGAGGAGTCGGGAGGCGATGGACCGGAGCTCCTGTCCCGGGACTACTTCG
>CAITDZ010000074.1 GCA_903891285.1 uncultured Solirubrobacterales bacterium | reverse complement strand
GAATCGAGTCACACACGCAAGCCGGCTGGAACCGCGGGACCGTGCCCGGTGACCCACGGGGCATCCGACCCCGGCGGTGTACCGTTTCGGACATGGACGGTGCCCGTGCCGAAAGGCTCGACAGGCTGCTCGCTCGACGGGGACTCTTCCCGTCGCGGACGGCCGCTGCCCGAGCCATCCGAGCCGGTCAGGTGAGGCTGGGCCGGGATGGGCCGGCTGCCCTCAGACCGAGCCAGGAGGTACCGGGAGACCTCGACCTGTTGGTCGAGGGACCTCCACCCTTTGTCTCCAGAGGTGGGATCAAGCTCGAAAACGCATTAGAGGGCCTGGGACTAGAGGTTCGTGGCACCAGGTGCCTGGACGTCGGAGCATCGACCGGTGGTTTCACCGACTGCCTGCTCAAGCGAGGTGCGACGGAGGTGATCGCCCTCGATGTCGCCTACGGCCAGATCCACCAATCCCTGAGGAACGACCCCCGGGTAACCGTGATCGAGCGGACGAACGCCCGGGCGATCCAGCCTTCGGACCTCCCTTTTCGTCCCGACATGGTCACGGTCGACGTCTCCTTCATCTCCCTGCGCAAGATCCTGCCGGCAGTCATCGCCTGTGCGACCCCTGACGGCGAGATCCTGGCCATGGTCAAGCCGCAGTTCGAGTTGGGACCCAATCGGGTCGGAAAGGGAGGGGTCGTTCGGGAAGGTGCCGACCGAACGGAGGCGGTCGTCGCGGTGGCCGATTTTGCGGCCGGGCTGGGCCTGGCACTGCTCGGGGTGACCCCGTCGGGCCTTCCCGGACCGAAAGGGAACCGCGAGACCTTCCTCCGCCTTGGCCTGGCGGGACAGGGCTTCCGGAGCGGGGCGGAACTCTGCGAAGGGGTCGAGCTTTGACCCCTGGGCCCCGCAGGGCACTTCTCGTAACCCACGGCCAGGGGGACGAGGTCACGATGGCCATCGAGACGGCAAAGGCCGTCGCCTCCTCGGCCGGCTGGGAGCTGGTCGAGGACGGAGGAGCCGGGGAGGACGGAGCCGAGCTCTGCATCGCCCTCGGAGGCGACGGGACGATCCTCCGGGCGATGCGTGAGGCGATCGGCCGCGGCTATCCGGTCTTCGGTGTCAACTACGGCAGGGTGGGCTTCCTCGCCGCCGTTGAGTCGGGGGATGTCGAGGATGGACTCAGGAAGGCATTCGCGGGTGAGGTCGAAGTGCTCGACCTGCCCGGGCTCGAAGTCACCTGGGACGGTGGTTCATCGGTCGGCCTCAACGACGTCGGCTTCCTCAGGAAGCCGCATTCCGGAGTGGCCGAGCTCGGGTACCGGATCTCCGGCCAGGAGGTGGGACGGGTCCGGTGCGACGGCCTGGTCGCCGCGACGCCCACTGGCTCGACCGGCTACAACCTCGCCAACAACGGCCCCATCCTCGCCTGGGGGGTCGAGGGCTTCGCCGTCACCTACATCGCCCCGCACACATTGACGGCCCGGGCGCTGGTGGTCGCCCCGGGGGACGTGCTCGACGTCGTCAACCACAGGAGTCGTGACTCGGTCGAGATCGTCGTAGATGGAGTCGAAGTGGGCGAACTGGCCCCGGGGTCCGGAGCCGACGTCTCCTTCCGGAAGGGTGTCGGGCGTCTGGCCCAGCTGCCCGGGGCGAACTTCTACCACCGGATCGCCGAGAAGTTCGGACACCTCGCCAGCTGAAGGCAAGCCCCGTTTTCCCGTGGCGTCGGGGGTGAATCGTCCGGGTCCGTTGCTAAACCGGACCGGTGCTCCGTGAACTGAGGATCGAGAACCTCCTCCTGATCGAGAGGGTCGAGATGGAGTTCGACCGCGGCCTGACCGTCCTGACCGGGGAGACCGGCGCCGGCAAGACCGTGCTGGCCCATTCTCTCGACCTGCTGACCGGGGGCAAGGCGAAGAAGGGGATCGTTCGGCCGGGGGCCGAGGAGGCCTGGGTCGAGGGCGTCTTCGACCTGCCGGAAGGTTGGCAGGAGGTTCCCGATCTGGCGGAAGTTCTCGACCGTCTGCCGGCAGGTGTCGAGGAGCTCGTCCTCGGCAGGCGGGTCTCTGCCGGGGGTCGGACCTCGGCCTTCATCGGGGGCAGGGCCGCGAGTGCACCCGATCTCGCACTGGTCACCGAACGGCTTCTCGCCTTCTTCGGGCAGCATGAACACCGCAAACTGACCATCGCCTCCGCCCAGCTGGGGATCCTCGATGCGGCGGGAGGTTCGAAGCTCGGGCAGCTCAGTGCCTCCTACGGTGAGGCCTGGGCCGGGTACCGAGCGGCAGTCCTCGAACTGGAACGGTTCGAGGCCTCTGGCGGCGGTCGGGACCCGGACTTGTTGAGGCACGAGCTCGACGAGATCGAGGCTGCGGCGCTCCAGGGGGGAGAGGAGAACTCCCTGAGGGAGGAACTCGACCGGTTGAAGAACGTGGATGCCCTTCGGCAGGCGGCCGGGGCTGCGCTCGAGGCCCTTCGCGGGGACGGCGTCTCCGAGGGGTCTTCGGGTTCGATCGCGTCTGCCGCCCGCGAAGTCGCCGACCGGCGTGGGGTGGATCCGGAACTGGACCTACTGGCAGGACGGCTCGACTCCCTCGCGGTCGAGATGGATGACCTCGGGGGCGAGCTTGCCCGCTACCTCGAGTCGCTCCAGCTCGACCCGGGGAGGCTGTCCGAGGTCGAGGCGAGGCTCGACCTGATCTCCGTCCTCGAACTCAAGTTCGGAGGCTCGATCGATGCCGTACTTCGCTACGCCGAGGATTGTCGTACGGAACTCGAGTCGCTCGAAGGAGGCGCCGAGAGGATCGAGTCGCTTCGCCGCGCGAGGGAGGAGGCCGAGCTGGCGGTGCGGGAGTTAGGGGCCGAGCTCCGGAGTGCCCGCGAGGAGGCTGCCATCGCGCTCTCGGAGCGGGTCACTTCTGAACTCGCGGAGCTTGCGATGGAGGGCGCCAGCCTGGAGGTACGACTGGTCGATGAACCGGAGCCCGGTCCTGCCGGTACCGAGAGGGCCGAGTTCATGCTCGCCCCGAACAGGGGAATCGATGCCCGGCCACTCCGGGAGGCGGCCTCGGGAGGCGAGCTGTCGAGGGTAATGCTGGCCCTGGTCGGTCCTGGCTCCGCCGAGGCCCTGCCGACCCTGGTCTTCGACGAGATCGATGCCGGAATTGGCGGGAGCACCGCCGGGGTGGTGGGTGAGCGACTGCGGGCGGCCGCCGAAGGAAGGCAGGTGATCGCGATAACTCACCTTCCCCAGGTCGCCTCGCGGGCCGATGCCCACTTCACGGTCTCCCGGGTGCCCGGTTCGGACCCGGCCACGGCAGATGTGGCCCGGCTTTCCGGTGACGCGGTGGTCGGTGAAATCGCCCGGATGATGGGGGCCGAAGCGGGGGACGAGGCGGCAACTCGCCACGCCCGGGAATTGGTCGCCTCTGGTCGTTCCGACTAGGCTTCCTCCATGGGACCGCTGGCGAGACTTTCCGGCTCGGCTCGGGCAAAGGAGCGTGGAACCAGTCGCGCTGCCGGTTTTGGACGGATGGCCAATGGCGCCGTTCCGGCACGGTCCGGTCCGGCGCGCCTCGGGCGACGGACCAAGGACCTGGTCAAGTCGCTTCGCCCTGGCGATGTAGCGGTGATAGCGCACCGCAACCTCGACCGGGTTTCGGCCGAGGAGCTTTCCCGTGCCGGGGTCGTCGCGGTGATCAACTGCGAGCCATCGACCGACGGCCGCTACCCGAACCGGGGTCCGCTCGACCTCGCCGAGTCGGGAGTCGTCCTGCTGGACCTCCCGGATGACTCACTCTTCTCCGAAGTCGATGCCGGGACGACGGTGACCGTCCGGGACGATGCGGTCGAGGTGAATGGAAGGGTGGTTGCCAGGGGTGTTCGGCTGACGCCTCCCGACCTGGCGACCCTCCTCGAGACGAGGCGAGTCGAGATCGATCGGGCCCTCGGTGAGTTTGCCGAGAACACGGTCACCCACGTCCGCGAAGAGAGCGAGATCCTGACCGGCGACATCCCGTTGCCGCCCACCAGGACGGTATTCAGGGATCGTCACGTCCTGATCGTCGTCCGGGGCCCCGGCTACCGGAAGGACCTGCAAGCCCTCGATGGCTACATTCGCGAAGTTCGTCCGGTGCTGGTCGGTGTAGATGGTGGCGCCGACGCGATCATCGAAGCCGGGTTCCGCCCGGACATGGTCCTCGGGGATATGGACTCCGCCTCGGACCGGGCCCTCCGGAGCGGAGCCGAACTGGTGGTCCACGCCTACCTCGATGGGACTGCCCCCGGTTACGAGAGGGTCGAGCGGGCCGGCCTCGAGGCGGAGCTCTTCCCGATCGCCGGGACGAGCGAGGACGCAGCGATGCTGCTGGCCAACGAGAAAGGGGCCTCCCTGATCGTCTCGGTCGGCGCCCATTTCGACCTGGTCGAGTTCCTCGAGAAGGATCGGGACGGGATGTCCTCGACCTTCCTGACCCGCCTGAGGATCGGTGGCTCCCTGGTCGATGCAAAGGGAGTGAGTCGGCTCTACTCGCCCGGGGTCGGGCCAGGCGTGCTGGCAGGCTTCCTCGGGGCTTTCCTCTTCCTTGCGGTCGTGGTCGTCCTCGCCTCCCCGGCACTGGCCGACCTGTTCGACCTGATCTGGCTGAAGGTGAGGATCGCGCTCGGCCTCTGAGCCTGACCGCACGGCAACCCGATGGGTTACAGCTCCCGCTACCACATCGCCTCTCTGACGGCGGTATTCATCGCGCTCGCCATCGGGATCCTGATCGGCTCCGAGGTCGGAGGTGACGTACTCAATTCGACCCGCGAGAACCTCGAGCGCAGTCTGACCGAGGACCTCGACCGGACCCGGACCCAGAACGAGGAGCTGCGAAGGGAACTCGGGTGGGCCCGGGAGCTGGGAGGGGTGACGATCACACCCCTGGTGGCCGACCGCCTCGCCGGCCGGAGGTACGCCCTGGTCGGGTTTGGAACGCTTCCGGATCGTGTCTCGGATCCGGTCGAGGAAATCCTCGAGGAAGCCGGGGCGACCCTGGCAGGGGTCGGTGTGGTCAGGGAGCCACCCTCGCTCGAGTCGCTTGCCGGCGAACTCGAGGGGACGGAATTCTCCGACCTGGGGGCCACCCGAGGGAGGCTCCCCGAGTACGGCCAGACCGTCGGTCGGGAGATAGTGCTCGGAGGCACCGTGTTCGAACGGACCCGCCCGGAGCTGATGGCTTCCTCATCCGGGGAGTTCGGATCGCTGAGCGGCGTGATCCTCTATCGCGGGCCGTTGCCGGAGGGCAAGCCCGACGGACCGGCCAGGCGGGGTTCCCGAGTGCTCTCCTCGTCGATGACCGCCGGTATGGCCTCGACCGGTGCCGACCTGGTCGGTGTCGAGGCCCTCGACGATCGGCCCTCCTTCATCCCGTTCTTCGAGTCCAGGAGGACGACCTCGGTGGACTCGATCGACCTCGAGTCGGGCCAGCTCGCGCTCGTGTACGCGCTTCTCGGGGCCCAGGGCAAGTTCGGCGTCAAGGAAGGCGCCGACTCCTTCCTCCCGAGGCCGGTCGGCACTTCTCCCTCGGGATCGGGGTAGGGGGTGTACTGGGTCGGGCTTCCGGTGGCCTTCGCGGTCGCGCTCGCCGTCGTACCGGCGGGGATTCGGGGGCTGGCGGACGCCGGATTCACCAGGGTCAACTATCGGGGCGAGGCGCTCGCTTTCCCGCTCGGCGTCCTGTTGGTCACCAGTTCGGTCATCGCCCTCGCACCACTGGCCGTGCTCGATGACAGGGCCGGACTGGACCTCCTCGATCCGGAACTCCGACGGTGGATCGTCTACCTCCTGGGGATCTCACTCCTCGGCATCCTCGACGATGCCCTCGGCCTCGGTGCCGACGAGGACAGCCCCCGCGGCTGGCGGGGGCACTTCCGGGCGCTCGCCTCCGGCGAGCTCTCGACCGGGGCGATCAAGGCCCTGGGGGCGGTTGCGCTCGCCGCCTACACGGTGACCGGGACCGGCAACGAGTGGCCGATGTACCTGGTCGACGTGGCCCTGCTCGTACTGACGACCAACCTGTTCAACCTGCTCGACCTGCGCGGGGGCAGGGTCGAAAAGGTCCTCTTCCTCCTCTTCGCAGGGCTCTGCCTCGGGGGTTGGACCTTCCAGCCGGTCGACGTTCTCGGCCTCTTCCTCGCACCCTTCCTGGTCGGTGCCTGGTTCACCCTTCGCGAGCGAGCGATGCTCGGCGACACCGGCTCCAACCTTGCCGGAGCGATCGCCGGGGTCGGACTTCTCGTAACCCTCGACGACACCGCCCGGATCATCGCCCTCGCGGTCGTGCTCGGCCTGACGGTCTTCGGGGAATTCCGCTCCATCTCGGGGACGATCGGGAGGGTTCCGCCACTCAGGTTTATAGACTCGCTCGGGCGGTCGGGTCCGCGGGACGGTTCCGGCTGAACCTTCACACGTGAGCGACCGACAGACAGGAGACACCCGGTTCATCTTCGTCACCGGCGGCGTCCTCTCGGCTCTCGGAAAAGGCATCGCCTCGGCATCGATCGGCCGGTTGCTGGTTGCCCGGGGCTTCAAGGTCCAGATCCAGAAGTTCGACCCGTACCTGAACGTCGATCCGGGGACGATGAGTCCGTTCCAGCACGGCGAGGTCTTCGTGACCGAGGACGGGGCGGAGACCGACCTCGATCTGGGCCACTACGAGAGGTTCACCGACGAGAACACCTCCAGGGCGTCGAATGTCACCGCGGGCTCCGTCTACAACTCGGTGATCAGCCGAGAGAGGCGGGGCGACTACCTCGGGGCGACCGTCCAGGTGATTCCCCACATAACGGACGAGATCAAGAGCAGGATCCTGATCGTCGCCGAGACCAAGGCGGTCGACTTCGTGATCACCGAGATAGGCGGAACCGTCGGCGACATCGAGTCGCTGCCATTCCTCGAAGCGATTCGCCAGCTCCAGACCGATCTCGGCATGCGGCGGACGATGTTCGTCCACCTGACCCTGGTGCCGTACATAAGCCACGCGGGTGAACTGAAGACCAAGCCGACCCAGCACTCGGTCAACGAGCTCAGGCGGATCGGCATCCAGCCGCAGGCACTGATCTGCCGCTCCGAAGCCGGCCTCGATCGCGACATCCGCAAGAAGATCGCCCACTTCGCCAGCTTGCCGGTCGAGGCCGTGATCTCGGGCCAGGACGTCGGCAACGTCTACCGGATCCCGCTGATGTACAGGGCCGAGGGGGCCGACGACTTCATCCTCGACCACTTCGGGATCGAGGCCGGCCCGCCAGACCTCTCCGACTGGGAGGAGATGCTCCGGATGGCCGACGGCGTCGAGGGGGTCGTGAAGATCGGGCTGGTTGGGAAGTACGTCCAGCTGGCCGACTCCTACAAGTCGGTGATCGAGGCGCTCGAGCACGGCGGGATCCACAACGGGGTCGGGGTCGAGGTCAAGTTGATCGACTCCGAGAATTTCGATCCGACCGAGCTCGACGACGTGGACGGGGTCCTGATACCTGGCGGCTTCGGGGAGAGGGGAGTCGAGGGCAAGGTCGAGGCGGCCCGAATCGCTCGTACATCCGGGATCCCCTTCCTGGGCATCTGTCTCGGGATGCAGATCGCGGTGATCGAGTACGCCCGGAATGAGTGCGGGATGGAGGGTGCGAACTCGGCCGAGTTCGACCACGAGACCCCGTACCCGGTGATCGACCTGCTGCCCGAGCAGAAGGAGGTCTCCGACATGGGCGGGACGATGAGGCTCGGCGCGGACCCGGTCAAGG
>CAITDZ010000073.1 GCA_903891285.1 uncultured Solirubrobacterales bacterium | reverse complement strand
TCCACACCTGGTGCGGGACGGGCGAGGTAGACGAACTCGGCACCAGCCTTGCGGAGCCCGGCGACCAGGTCGGCGACGTCCTCGGGCGGGATGTCCTTGCCCGCACAGACCGCCGCGACCTTGAATCCGCCGTCCGAGAGCGCCTCGGCCTGGGCTGCGTTGTCGGGGAGGGGGCCGCTCGGCACGGTCGTGATCCCGCCCGACTCGAAGAAGCTCTTGGCCCAGTTGGCCTGGGATACGTGCGAGGCGATCGGGCCGGGGCAGGCGAGAAACATCCGGAGGGTCTGGCCGGTCTTCGACTCGTGGTCGGACGCGACCTTGCGGAGTCGCTCGAAGGGTGCGGCGTCGGGCCTGGGGGTGATCGGGTCGACCTCGTCGGGCGCGCCGTCGAGGGCGTAGATCATCTCGTCGATCCGGGCACCGGCCCTGGCCAGCTCGACGGCACGAGCGAGCAGGCCGTCGAGGTCCTCGCCGGCAAGGGCCGAGCAGTCGACCGGGTCGGACTCGGTCAGGCGGTCGGCCTCGAGCCTGGCGAGCGGTTCACGGTCGAAGGGTTCGGCCTCGGTTCCATCGTCGCCCAGGATCGGGAACTCGTTGACCGCGGTCATCACCTTGTCGCGGTGGATCAGCTCGTCCTCGAAGCGCTCGGCCCCCTCGGTCAGGGTCGTCTGGATTGCCCCCGAGCGAAGCGCCTCGACCATGCCGCCGGTTCGCTCGACCTCCTGGAAGCGCTCCCAGGCAGCCTCGGCCAGCTGGTCGGTGAGGGATTCGCCGTACCAGGAGCCGGCAAGCGGGTCGGCCGTCCGGCCGATCGAGGCCTCGTCCTGGACGATCGTCTGGGTGTTTCGGGCGATCCTCCGGCCGAGCTCGGTCGGCTCGCCCAGCGGGCGATCGAAGGGGGTTACCGAGACCCCGTCGGCCCCGGCCGCCCCGGCAGCGAAGGTGGCGGTGGTGGTTCGGATCATGTTGACCCAGGGGTCGATCCAGGTCATGACCCGGGAGGAAGTCCGGGCGTAAGTCGCCGAGGACCGGGAGTCCGGCTCGACCCCGCACTCCTCAAGCACCCTAGACCAGAGCCTTCGGGCAGCGCGAAACTTGGCCATCTCGAGGAACTGATCCGTTCCGACGGTCAGGGTGAACTCGAGGGTCCGGGCGACCGCGGCCGGCTCCAGGCCTATCCCGTCACCGGCCCTCAGGTGCTCGAGCGCGGTCGAAAGCGCGATCGCGAGCTCCCAGGCGGGGGTCGCACCACCATCGACGTAAGGGGAGGTGTCCACCCCGAGCGCCCGGACGGCCGGATAGGTGCGGGCCGATTCGAGGGCGAGCTGGGCGGCGTAGGCGAGGCCTTCCTCTGGCGAGTATGGGAGCTCCCCCTCGCGGGCGAAGGAGCCGATCGGGTCGGCCCGGAAGGAGCCGAGCACGTCCTTGGGGTCGAGGCTGCGCTCCTCCCAGATCCCGATCAGGAAAGCGGCAGCGGGGAGGAATGCCGAGCCGGCATCGAGGGCGACCCGGGCGACCTCGAGCAGGACGCCGTCGAGCACCTCCGAAAGATCGGAGAGGGTCGAGATCGCGACGCCGGAGTCGCCACGACCGAGGAGGAAAGCGTGGTCCTCGGGGGCGGCGCAGATCCGGGCGGCCCGGTCGAAGAGGATCGAGACCTCGG
>CAITDZ010000072.1 GCA_903891285.1 uncultured Solirubrobacterales bacterium | reverse complement strand
ATCGCTTTCACCGAGCGCTCTGGCCGCCGAGATCACGGCCGTCGGCGGCGATCCGTCGGAGGGATTCCCGAGCTCGTCCAGGCGGTCGGCGAGACCGTCGTAGATGTCGGCCCTCTGCGCAGCTTGCTCGGTCGCATCGGCAGCCTCAGCCGAGTTGATCGTGCCGATCGCCGCGTTGACTTCGGCGCAGATTCCATCTGCCTCGGCGATCAGCTCGTCCTGGGTCAGGACGACCTCGGTTGGCTTGTCGGTCTGCACGGGCTCGGAGTCACTGTCGCCGCCCCCGCATCCGGCCACGACCCCTCCGCCCGCGATCGCCATCACCACAGAGGCTCTGGCCAGGTTGTTTCCCGCTCTCAACACTGCATCAAAGGTAACAACGGAGACGGTCGAACGGACCGGTCTCGGGACGGAAAAGCGGCTTGGTCGCTAGGGTTGGGCCTGCTGCTGCGGGGTAGAATAATGGTAATTCGCGCGGTTCTGGTCCGTGAAATCGGGGTTCGAGTCCCTGCCCCGCAGCCTCTCCGAAGCCCTTGAAGGAAGACCGCCTCGGGCCTCTTCCGGGACCCCAGCGCCGGGGATCGCGAGCTTCCCCTCCAACGGGGGCGAGAGGAGTGCCTGCTGCCGACCGGGACTAGAGGTTGATTATCGGAATGATCAGGATCGCGACGATGTTGGCGACCTTGATCATCGGGTTGATCGCCGGGCCGGCCGTGTCCTTGTAGGGATCGCCGACCGTGTCGCCGGTCACCGAGGCGGCGTGGGCCTCGGAACCCTTGCCGCCGTAGGCCCCGTCTTCGATCAACTTCTTGGCGTTGTCCCAGGCTCCGCCTCCGGCAGTCATCGAGATCGCGGCGAACAGCCCGACGACGATCACCCCGATCAGCAGCCCGCCGAGTGCATCGACGCTCAGGATGCCGACCACCAGCGGGATCACGATCGGGATCATCGCCGGAAGGATCATCTCCTTCTGGGCCGCAGCGGTGACCAGACCGACCGAACGGGCGTAGTCGGGCTTCTCGGTGCCCTCCATGATCCCGGGGTGCTCGCGGAACTGGCGGCGAACCTCCTCCACCACCTGGCCGCCGGCACGGCCGACCGCCTCGATCGCGAAGGCCGAGAACAGGTAGACCATCAGGCCGCCGATTATCAGTCCGATGAGGACGTCCGGGGTCGAGAGGTTGAACAGCGATTCGAGGTCGACACCCGATTCGAGCGCCTTCTCCTCCAACTCGTACTTGAAGGCGGCGAACAGGACCAGGGCCGCGAGCGCAGCTGAACCGATCGCGTAGCCCTTGGTGACGGCCTTGGTCGTGTTACCGACCGCATCGAGCGGGTCGGTCACGTTGCGGACGTCCTCGGGCAGCTCGGCCATCTCGGCGATACCACCTGCGTTGTCGGTGATCGGGCCGAAGGCGTCGAGGGCTACGATCAGTCCGGTCAGGGAGAGCTGGGCCATGACGGCGATGCCGATCCCGTAGATGCCGGCCAGGGCGTCAGCTCCCAGGATCGCCAGGGCAAGTACGAGGGCCGGTGCTGCGGTCGCCTGGAAGCCCTGCGCGAGCCCCTGGATGATGTTGGTCGCGTGTCCCGTCTGGGAGGCCTCCGAGATCGTCTTGACCGGTCGGAACCTGGTCGAGGTGTAGTAGTCGGTGATCACGAAGAGGAGCGCCGTGACGGCGATGCCGATCACCGCGCAGATCCAGAGGTCGGTCACCGAGGCCCCGGCAAGCGCTCCGCCGACCTCGCCGACACCGTTGGCCAGCGGGCCGCTCATCAACCAGTCGGTGATCGGGTAAAAGGCTGCGATCGAGATCACCCCGGAGATGATCAGGCCGCGATAGAGGGCTCCCTCGACCTTGTCACTCCTCGTGGTGACCAGGAGCGCCCCGATGATCGAGGCGATGATTGCGACGCCACCGAGGATGAGCGGGTAGATCGCCAGCGCTGTCGAGAAGTCGGACTGGAAGTAGAGGACTCCGAGGAGCATCACCGCAACGGTGGTGACCGCGTAAGTCTCGAACAGGTCGGCAGCCATACCGGCGCAGTCGCCCACGTTGTCACCGACGTTGTCGGCAATCACGGCCGGGTTGCGGGGGTCGTCCTCCGGGATACCGGCCTCGACCTTGCCAACCAGGTCGGCTCCGACGTCAGCGGCCTTGGTGAAGATTCCGCCACCGAGCCTGGCGAAGACCGAGATGAGCGAGCCGCCGAAGCCGAGACCGATCAGGGCGTCGACGGCCTCCTTGTCGGAATCGACGGCACCGGTCGCTGTGAGGATGCCGAAGTAGCCGGCAACCCCGATCAAGGCGAGACCGACGACCAGCATGCCGGTGACGGAACCGCCCTTGAAGGCCACGTCGAGGGCCGGCGGGACGCCGCCCTTCGCGGCCTCGGCGACCCGGCTGTTGGCCCGAACGGAGAGGTTCATCCCGATGAACCCGGCGGCCCCCGAAAGCACTCCGCCGATGACAAAGCCGAGGGCGGTCTGCCAGTTCTGGAGGATCAACAGGAGGATGATCAGCGGTACGGCAACTGCTGCGATAATCAGGTACTGACGCTTCAGGTAGGCGGAAGCCCCTTCCTGGATCGCCCCCGAGATCTCGACCATCCGGGAGTCCCCGGCCGGCTTGGCCAGCAGTCGCTGGGTCACGACGATCCCGTAGACGACCGCGAACGCGGCGCAGACGAGAGCTACGAGTACGCCGTGGTCAGTGAGAAATTCAGACAATGTGGGACTGCCTTCCTTGTAGTTCGGGTTGGTTCCGCTCGGTGATTTCCGCCGGGAACCCTATTACGGGGTAGCGACGCAAGGTCGGCCGGGTCCGGGCCGGCTCAGCTACCCGGTGGGGTCCAGAGTCCCGAGTCGGGTCTGCCTTCGCCCTTGGGCTGGGACGGACCGGGTTGCTCGGACTCTCCCGGAGCTTCACCTCCAGCGTCGCCTTCACCTTCAGGTCCTTCGGGTGCCCCCTCGCCACCGCTCCGACTCGCATAGAGCATCTGGACCTGGCTGAGCGGTTCCCTGATCTCCTTCGCCACCTCTTCCGGAAGCAACGGCAGGAGTGCCCGGACGGCCTCGATCCCGGTCTGGGCCTGGTCGAGGTCGATCTCATCCTCTTTGCCGATCCGACGTGCAGTCAGGTTGAGGATGCTGACCACGCTCTGGGTGAGGAGGTCTTCGACCTTGAGGTCGCGCATCTGCTGTTCGAGCATCGCGATCTCCTCCTCGGTGAGGCTGCGGGCACCCTCCTCGGCCTGGGCCTCCCCCGCCTCTTCAGCTACCTCTTCAGCTTCAACTTCGACTTCTTCTTCCTCTGACATCCCGGCCACTCTACCCGGCCTCGGCTGCACCGTGGCCGAATGTGGCCCAGGTCTCCTCGACCTGCTCACCGAAGGCCTGGCGAAGGTCGAGCCCGTCCGCGAGGAGTCGTCGGGAGCTGGTCGCACCGTCGACCTCGGGCGGCTCGACCTCGATTCCCAGCCCATCCCGCGCCTCGGAGGTCCTGGCGAGCAGGTCGTCGAGGGCCTGGCGCGTCTCGACCTCCCGCCCCTGCCTGAAATCGACCATCCGCCCCTCCAGCCCGAATCGGATCGCCCGCCAGAGGTTCTCCTCGATCTCGCGGTCCAGGAGGGGTTCCGAGTCATCGAGTCGACCGGAGTCGAGGTCGAGTGCCGTCTGGGCGACCGTCGCGACCATCAGGCCCGCCAGCGCCGTCGACTGTTGGGCGGTCGTCTGGGCATCGCAGATCCGGATCTCGACGGTGCCGAAGGAGTGGTGGGGCCGAACGCTCCACCAGAGCTGGGTTGCCTCGACGACCGAACCGACCCGTTCGAGGGTTCCGACGAAATCGGCGTAGGTGGACCAGTTCCCGAAGGTTCCCGGGATTCCGCACCTGGGAAAGGTCCTGGTGAAGATCTCGGTTCGGACCGAAGCAAGGCCCGTATCCCGTCCGTCGAGGAAGGGTGAGTTCGCGGATACGGCCAGAAGAAGAGGGAGCTCCTCGCGTAGTCGGTCGCAGACCGCGATCGCCCGATCGGCACCCTCTATCCCGACGTGGACGTGAAGGCTCCAGGTGTTGTTCCGCTGGGCGACCCAGCCGAGGTCATGCTTGAGCCGCTGGTAGTGGGGCGTGTCGATTATCTCCTGGTCGAGGTAGTTGGCCCAGGGATGCGTTCCACTCGAGCCGAGCCGGACGCCCAGCTCGCTGGCCAGGGAGAAGAGTGCGGATCTACGGCGCTCCTGGAGCGCCGTAGCCTCGGCCATGTCGACCGCCCGGCCGGAGCGAACCTCGACCTCGGAGGCGATCAGCTCGCCGGCGAGCGACCCGTCGAGGTCCGGATCACCCTCAGCCGCCCGCCGGAAGGCCTCGAACCGGTCGACAAGGTCGAGGGTTTCGGGGTCGAGGATCGAGAACTCCTCCTCGATGCCGATCGTGAAGTCCCGGGACTCCTCGAAGACCTCCCGGGCACCACCGAGATCGAGCGGGGATTCCTCGGCCATTCGGGATTCAGGAAAGGTAGAAGTAAAGGGCGTAGAGGAGATCGACCGCCGGGCTGGAGGTGTGGACGGTGACCTCCGGTGGAACCTCGAGCAGCTGCTCGGTGTAGTTGAAGATCACGGTGACGCCGGCCTCGACCAGTTCGTCGGCCACCTCTTGGGCGGCCGATGACGGGACCGCGAGCACTCCGACCACGATCCCCTCCCTCTCGACCGTCTCCTTGAGCTCCGAGAAGTCCTGGACGACCAGGGGGCCGACCTGCTCACCGATCCGTCCGGGATCGACGTCGAACAGCGCGACAACGTCGAAACCGTGGTCGGCGAAGATGTCCGACTCTGCGATCGCCTGCCCGAGCTTCCCCGCCCCGAAGAGGGCGATCCGGTGGTTGCCCGCGGTCCTCAGGATCCGCCGGATCTCATCAGTGAGGAAGTCGATCCGGTACCCGACGCCCCGCTTTCCGAACTTGCCGAAGCCCGAGAGGTCCCTGCGGATCTGGGTCGAGTTGATGTGGGTGTAGGCCGAGAGCTCCTGGGAGGAGATCGTCTCCTTGCCCATCTTGTGGGCCTGGGTCAAGACCTGGAGGTAGCGGGAAAGCCTCGCGGCGACCCCGAGCGAAAGTCGCTCGCCCTCTTCGCGATCTACCTCCCCAGGCTCGAGGTCAGTGTCAGGAGCCGTTCCCATCGGCCCTCAGGCTACTGGCCCGGAGTGCCCGGGGCGAGATCGAGCGCCTTGCGAAAGGCCTCCTCATCGAACTCGAGCTCGCTCACCACCCTGCCGTCGACCTCGACGACGGGGATCCGCTCGAGCATTCGACGGAAGAGCTCGGGGTCCGACTCGATGTCGACCGACTCGACCAGGAAGTCGGTCCCGGATCCAAGGATCGAAGCGATTCGCTCCTCGGCGACACGACAGAGGTGGCAGTCCGGCCTCCCGAAGACGCGGACCGTGCCGGGATCGTCGCCGCTCAACTCCGCCACGGGCTTGCCAGCGGGTCGAAGCCCAGGTAATCCGGCCAGGCGAGTGGTCGGGAGCTCTGCGATGCCGCGGCGATCATCGCGGCATTGTCGGTACAGAGCTCCAGCGGCACGAGCTTGAGGTCGAGCCCTCGCTCCTCGCACAGACGGGAGACGGCCTCCCTCAACGGTCCGTTCGCGGCGACACCCCCTCCGAGGGCGACCGCAGGCCATTCCCCGGACCGGAGGGCACGGTCCAGCTTCGCCACCAGCTGGCCGACGATCGCGGCCTGGTAGGAGGCGGCCAGGTCGGCTCGGTTCCGCTCGACGCCCCCCTCGCCGAGGTCCCGACAGGTGTAGGCAAGCGCGGTCTTGGTCCCGCTGAAGCTGAAGTCGAGCCCCGGATCACGGCTCATCGCGACCGGAAAATCGAACGCATCGGGAGAACCCTCCTCGGCCAGCCGCTGGAGGGCCGGGCCGCCCGGAAAACCGAGTCCCAGCATCCGGGCGCCCTTGTCTATCGCCTCCCCGGCAGCGTCGTCAAGCGTCTCCCCGAGGACCTCGAACCCGTCACGGGACCGAACCCCGGCAAGCAGGGTGTGCCCGCCCGAGGCGACCAGGCAGAGGAATGGCGGTTCCAGAGGATCGGGCTCGAGGAAGTTGGCGGCAACGTGGCCTTCGAGGTGATCGGTCGGGACGAACGGGAGGCGCCTCGCATCCGCCAGGGCCTTGGCCGTGCTCACCCCGACCAGCAATGCCCCGATCAGCCCCGGGCCCGAGGTCACGGCAACCGAACTGATCCGGTCGAGGTCGACCCCGGCTTCGTCCAGTGCGGTCTCGACAACGGGACCGATCAGCTCGATGTGTCGGCGAGATGCGACCTCCGGAACGACCCCGCCGAACCGCTCATGGGCCCGTTGGGAGGAGATGACGTTGGAGAGGATTCGGTCACCGTCGACCACGGCGGCGCAGGTGTCGTCGCATGAGGTCTCGATCGCCAGTACGGGCCCGGAGCCCGGAACCGGCTCGGCCACCTAGGTCGCCCCCAGGGCCTCGGCCGGAACCCCGGCGGCGATCGGGTCGCCCTTCCACATGACCAGGGCATCTTCGCCGTCATCCGGGTAGTAGCCGGACCGGGTGCCGGCGGGCCGGAAGCCGAGCTCGCGGTAGAGGGCGATCGCCGGCCGGTTCGATGCCCTCACCTCGAGGGTCACCGGAGTCGAGGCTCCCGCCTCGGCGAGCGAGTTGACCACCAGGCCGGATCCGATGCCGCGCCGCCGATGAGCGGGATCTACGGCCACGTTCATCAGGTGCCAGGCGTCGGGCAGGCGAGCGAGCACGGAGTAGCCGACCAGCCGCCCGTCGATTTCGGCAGCCAGGGCGATCACGTCGGGCCGGCCGAGTTCGACGTGGAACATTGCCGGACTCCATGGGGCCTTGAACGACCGCCGCTCGATCGCCAAGACGCCTGGAAGGTCCCGCGAGGTCAGCCTCCGGTACCCGGGCAGGACTGGGTCAGACGACATCCCTGCGCTCCCTGTTCCAGCGCTCTGCATCTGGTGCTCTGAGGTAGATCGGTTCAAGCGGTCCCTGTCCGTTTCGGTCTTCCTGATTGCCAAGCTCGCAAATCGCCGAGCCGAGGAGGTGGTTCGCTGGGTCGTCGACTCCTGCCAGCTCCAACCCGAGAGCCTCCAATTCGGAGCGGAATCGTATCGCTCCCGGGCCGGCAACCAGCGCCGACCCGCCCAGCTGCGAAACGGCCTCCGCCAGGGCCTCCGGGGACCCGACGGAAGCGGGATGTAGCTCGCTCCCCCCAGGGTCATAGGCAGCGAAGAAGAGTTCACCACGCCTTGCATCGAGCGCCGGGACGGCGATCGCCGGCCCGTCCCCCTCCCCGCCTCGGGCGATGTGGATCGAGCGGGCCATCACATCGAGGGTCGGTATCCCGGCCACCTCTGTGGTCCGGGCCAGGGCGATCCCAATCGCTGTCGCTATGGCTACGCGAAGGCCCGTGTAGGTCCCCGGTCCGACTCCGGTCACCACCCGACCGACCCTTTCCCAGCCGCCGACGGAATCGACTGCCTGCTCGACCGCCGTGAGGAGTTCGGATGAGTGTGCCGGGCGATCCCCCTCGACGGGGCCGGAACGGAACTCGAAGGTCGATTCGCCCCCGACCATTGCAGCGACGACCGTCTCTTCGGTCGCGGTGTCGAATCCGATGATCGCGGTCACGGAACGAGGGTAGAGTGCGTGGAGAAGGGTCGCCTGGGGGATGGCCGTTCAGGGTGCGAGACCAGTAAAGCTACCCCGGGACCGGGGAACACGGAGGAAGAGGATGCGACTGACCAGGCCCACAGGAATCGGCTTCCGCGCAACACGGAGGGCGATCGCGATCGTGGCCCTCGGTGGGGCCATTCCCTTCGCCATCGGCTGCGGTGAGGGGTCGGACCCGATCTCCGACCAGATCAACCAGCAGGTCGATGGCCTGAGGGACCAGGCCACCCAGGAGGCACTCAACCAGCTGAACGAGTCGAGCGGTGGTCAGCTCGACAGACTCCAGAAACAGACCGAACGGGCCCTCAAGGAGCTCGACCGGGCGAACGACGCCTCCGGTGGCCAGCTCGACGAACTCCAGAGGCAGACCGAACAGGCGCTGGAACAGCTCGATGAGGCCCGGGGCCAGAGCAACCCACCCTCCAACTGACTCAATCGGGACGTACCGGTTCAGAGAGGCGTATCTCGCGTCGATCGCCGTCCAGGTGGCGGATTTCGACCCTGCCGATCCGTCGGGGTGAGTCGAAGAGATTGACCATCGGCCGGTCGGGCCACTCGACGAAGGTGATTCCCGACGGATCGAGGTATTCACCGAGCAGGTCCGGCACCTCCTCCTCGGGCAGGTCCAGGCGGTAGAGATCGAGGTGGAAGGTCGGGACCCGGCCCCGGTACGCCCGGCCGATGGTGAAGGTCGGCGAGGGGATTGGACCCTCGACTCCTAGCTCCCTCAGGGCCGAGCGGACGAAGGTCGACTTTCCGGCCCCAACCTCGCCGACCAGCAGGATCAGGTCCCCGGGCTGCAGGCGTCCGGCGAACTCGGCTGCGATCCGGGCCGTCCCGCCCTCGCCCTCGGAGACCACTTTGGAATCGGCCGCGCTCAACGATCTTCGGGTCCGGGCGACGGCTCTGCGAGAAGGGAGGGCAGTGCAGCCACGTCGTCGCGAAACTGATCGGCGACCCCGGAGGCCCGAAGGGCGGCGGCCGGGTGGAACATCGGGAAGAGCCTCACCCACCGTTCTCCCAGCTGGCGCACCACCGGCTTTCCGTGGATCTTTGTGATCCCGGTCGACTCACCGGTGAGGAGCTTGGTCGCGAAGTTGCCGAGGGTGGCGACGACCTTTGGCTCGATCAACTCGATCTGCCGAAACAGCCAGGGCTGGCAGGTCTCGACTTCCGAGGCGAGCGGGTCGCGATTGGCCGGTGGCCGGCACTTGAGGGTATTGGCGATGAAGACGTCCTCCCGATCGATGCCAACTCCAGCGAGCGCCTCGGTCAGGAAGGCCCCGGAGCGCCCGACGAAGGGAAGGCCCTGCCGATCCTCTTCTGCCCCCGGGGCCTCGCCGACGAACATCAGGTCGGCATCGGCGTTTCCAGCTCCGAAGACGACCTGAGTCCTGGATTCGCTGAGGGCACACCTCGTGCACTGTTGCGCCTCCCTGAAGAGGGAGACGAGCATTTCACGCCGTTCGACCGGATCGGGCGCCACGGGGCAACCCTATAATCGGGCAGTCGGTCGAGTGCCGGACAGGCAGGCCCCCCGGGGCCGCGTGATCCGACCGTCAAGACCGCTACGAAACCGATTGGAAACCGTCTGGTATCGCCGAAAGGGAACTGGAACGGATTGGAACAGGCAAGGCCAAAGTCATCCGGCGACCGCGTGGTCGTCATCGGCACCGGCCGGCTCGGCGGCTCGGTCGCCCGCAGCCTGGATGCCGGAGGAGTCGAGACCGAGATGGCAGGGCGGGACTTCGACCCCGGCCTGCTGCAGGGCAGGATCGTCCTGCTCTGCGTTCCCGACGACGAGATCGCTGCGGTGGTCTCGAGGATTGCTGACTCCGGCTCCGTTCCAGCGGCGATCGGCCACACGAGCGGAGCGACGGGACTCGAGGCCCTCGTCGCCGTCGACTGCCCCGGTGGAGCCTTCTCCCTCCACCCGCTTCAGACGGTTCCCGATCCGGCGACCGACCTGGTCGGCGCCCCGGCTGCGATTGCCGGTACCGGCCAAGGGGCGATCGCAGTCGCCCGGGAGCTCACCGAGCGACTGGGGATGGTCCCCTTCGAAGTGGAGGAGGAGGCTCGGGCCCTCTACCACGCTGCCGCAAGCATCGCCTCGAACTTCCTGGTCACCCTGGAGCAGGAGGCCGCCGAGCTGATGGCACGGTCAGGGGTCGAGGAGCCACGGGAGATCCTGGCACCCCTGGTCCGTAGAAGCCTCGAGAACTGGGTGGAGCGCGGACCGGAAGCCCTCACCGGCCCGGTGGCCCGAGGTGATTCCGAAACGGTCGAGCGTCACCGGGCGGCGATCGCCGAGCGAGCCCCGGATCTGCTCGAGCTCTATGAGGTGATGGCCCGTTACACCGAGAAGCTCTCCAGCAGGGGGGCGGTCCGATGACGACGGGTTCGGGGACGGTCCAGGTCGTCCGCTCGGTCGCCGAGCTGGAAGGGATCCGAGAGGAACTCCGGGGCACTGAGCGGACGGTTGGCTTCGTCCCGACCATGGGGTTCCTCCACGACGGTCATGCGAGCCTTCTCGCAGCGGCCCGTGCGCAGTGCGACTTCGTCGTCCTCAGCATCTTCGTCAACCCGAAGCAGTTCAACCAGGCTTCCGACCTCGAGGGCTACCCAAGGGACGAGGAACGCGACCTTGGAATCGCCGCCGAGCAAGGCGTCGACCTCGTCTTCTCTCCCGAAGCAGACGACCTCTACCCGGAAGGGTTCGCCACCTCGGTCGAGGTTCGGGGTCTGACCGACGTGCTCTGTGGCAGCGAGGACTCACGCGGTGCGGGACATTTCCGTGGGGTGACCACGGTCGTTGCCCTGCTGCTCAACCTGGTCGACCCCGACGTCGCCTACTTCGGCCAGAAGGATGCACAGCAGGCCGCGGTAATCGGCCGGATGGTCAGGGACCTCGCCTTCCGAACCCGAGTAGCGGTGGTCCCGACGGTAAGGGAACCCGACGGTCTGGCGATGAGCTCACGAAACGCCCGCCTCTCGGAAGCCGGGCGCCAGACGGCTGTGGTGGTCCCGCGGGCTTTGGAGCGAGCCAGGGAGGTCGCGTTGAGCGAAGGCCCGGCCGCGGGAATCGAAGCGGGGCGGGCCGTTTTTCGGGCGGAGGGGCTGGAACCGGAGTACCTGGAGGCGCGAACGCTTTCCGGCCTGCGCGAGGTCGAAGAAGCCAGCGAGGATGACTGGATGCTCGCGGTGGCGGTCGAGGTGGATGGAGTGAGGCTGATCGACAACTTGCCGGTCGAAGCCGGCACGGGAAAGGGGGCTGGGCGATGAGCGGTGGATCCCGCAAAGAACAAGGCCATGAGGTCGGTACGGGTGAGTCGAGGCCGAGGGTGACGATCCAGGACCTCACGGCGATGAAGGCAGCCGGAGACCCGATCGTGATGGTCACCGCCTACGACTACCCGACCGCGAGGATCGCCGACGAGGCCGGGGTCGACGTCGTCCTGGTCGGGGATTCGGCAGCGAACTGCGTCCTCGGGTACGACAGCACGGTCCCCGTGGGGATGGACGAGATGCTCGTCCTCACCCGGGCCGTCCGGCGGGGGCTCGAACGCCCATTGCTGATCGGGGACCTGCCCTACGGTTCCTACGAAGCCTCGAACGAGCTGGCTATCGAGAATGCCCAGCGAATGGTCAAGGACGCCGGCTGCGACGCCGTCAAGCTCGAGGGCGGAGGGCAGTCTGCCGAGCGGGCCCGGGCGATGGTTGCGGCCGGGATCCCGGTGATGGGACATGTCGGGCTGACTCCCCAAACGGCCGGCTCGATCGGCGGGATGAAGGCCCAGGGCAGGGATGCCGATGGCGCGGTCCGGGTCGCCCGCGACGCCGAGTCGCTCCAGCTGGCGGGATGTTTCGCGATCGTCTTCGAGGCCGTGCCCCAGGCCGTCGCCGAGCTGATCACGGTCCGGCTGTCGGTCCCAACCATCGGGATCGGTGCGGGTAACGCGACCTCGGGCCAGGTCCTGGTCATGCACGACCTGGTCGGACTCAACGAGGGACCGATGGCCCGATTCGTCAAGCAGTACGGAGACACCCGCGGGACGATGCTGGGGAGCGTTCGGGAATACGCCCGGGAGGTCCGGGATCGATCCTTCCCCGGACCGGACCACGTCTACAGCGTCGACCCGGGGGAGCTGGATGAGTTCAGACGGCGGCTCGAGGAGGGCGACCTCGACTCGAGCTACTCCTGGGACTGGGAACCACTCGGCTGAGCCGAGCCCGGGCGGAACTCGATCTCCCTGATCACCCGCGCCGGGACCCCGGCGGCCACCACCCCCGGGGGCAGGTCGTGGGTTACGACCGAGTTGGCCCCGACCACGCACCGCTCCCCGATCGTCACCCCGCCGGTCACCACCGCGTGCACGCCGATCCAGCAGTTCGATCCGATCGTGACCGGACCCTCGGGAACGAACCCCTGCCAGGTGACCGGTAGCTCCGGGTCGTCGTAGCGGTGGCTCGCATCCCCGACGAAACAGCCATTCGCAAGCATCACGTGGTCGCCGATCGTTACCTGCTCCTGGGCGGCGATCATCGTCTCGCGGTTGAGGAAGCAGCCTTCGCCGATCCGAATCCGGCCTTCGGGGGAAAACGTCAACCAGCATCCAGGCTCGAAAAGGGTTCCCTCCCCCACCTCGAGCCTTCCGTCGCGTAGCGCCTCGAGGACTTCGCCCTCGATCGGATGGCGAACGTAGGCCCCCCGACGGGCCATCTCCCGATTGATCGCCCAACGGGCGCCCCAGCCCCGGTTTCGCTCGTACCAGCGCCGCTTCCTCCACCAGTTGCGCCATCCCCGCTGATCGGTCATCCCCTGACTCTGCCAGAGCAGGCTAACCTCCGTCCGGTCAGGCGTCCGTAGCCTCGAGGGAAGGGAAGGTTCGATGGGAATTTTCGGAAAGGGCCGGGATTCCGCCCCGGTCGGGGGAGTCGATCTCGGGGGGACGAAGATCGCCACGGCCGTGATCGCGGAGGGAAACGAGATCCTCGGCTCAGCGAGGCGACCCACCCCCAAGCAGGGTGGTCCGACAGACGTAGTCGCAGCGATCGCCGAGTCGATGTCGGAGGCGGCTACCGCAGCCGGAATCCCGACCGCGGCGCTCGGAGGGGTCGGGGTCGGGGCGCCGGGGATGGCCGACCGGGCCACCGGGACGCTCTCCGGGGCGGGCAACCTGCCCGACTGGGCCGGAAGCTTCCCGCTCGGACCCGAATTATCGAAGCTGGTCGGCACCCGGGTGGTGATCGGCAATGACGTCCAGGTCGGGACGATGGCCGAGTTCGCGCAGGGCGCCGGCAGGGGCTTCGACAGCCTGCTCGGGGTCTTCTGGGGAACGGGGGTCGGCGGCGGGCTGATCCTCGGCGGTAAACCGTGGCTCGGTCGGGGCCGGGCCGGGGAGATCGGCCACACCCTGGTCAAGAAGGGAGGCGCCAAGGGCCTGAACGGGCTCCGGGGCACGGTCGAAGCCTACGCCGGACGAAAGGCGATGGAGGCCAAGGCGAGGCGCGAGGTCGCGAAGGGCCGGAAGACGACCCTGTTCAAGCTGATGGAGAAGCGCGGCAAGGAGTCCCTTACGAGTTCGATCTGGCACCGGGCCTGGAAGAAGGAGGACGATCTCGCCTGCGAGCTGCTCGACCGGGCGGTCACGGCCCTCTCGGCGGGGATCGCGTCCGCGGTCAACCTGGTCGACGTCGAGGCCGTGGTGGTCGGCGGCGGCCTGGGGGTCCGCTTCGGCGACTCGCTGGTACCGAAGGTCTTCGAAGGCACTGGCCCCTACCTGCTCGAGCCGGACCGCCCCCCGGTGATGGCCGTAGCCGGCCTGGGGGATGACGGCGGGGTCCTCGGCGCCGCGATGCTGGTTCGGTAGTGCCGCCAGGCAGGTTCGGGGTCCCTGCTATATTTGCCCCATGTCCTATCGGGATTCAGGAGTTTCCCCGGAGTCCGGGTCGACCGATTCGGTGATCGGCTTCCCCAACCCGGTCAACGAGAAGGCTGCCCGGGTGGTCGCCGGCTTCGTTGCGACGATTGCGATAGTCGCTCTGGCGACCGGCTGGTACTTCCTGCTCCCGGTGGTCGCCGTCGGCTTCTGGCTGAGGGTCGCGACCGGGCCGAGCCTGAGCCCGCTCGGTCAGCTGGCAACCAAGGTGATCGCCCCGCGGCTCGGACCGCCACGGGAGGTACCGGGTCCGCCCAAGCGATTCGCCCAGACGATCGGTGCCGTCCTGACTACGATCGGTTCCGTACTCGCCTTCATCTTCGGCATCGGGATCGCCGCGCCGATCGTCCTCGCGATGCTGGCTGCATTCGCGGTCCTCGAGTCGGTCTTCGGCATCTGCGTCGGCTGCCACATGTTCAACCTGCTGATGCGGCTCGGACTGATCCCGGCCGAGGTCTGCGAAGCCTGCAACGACCTTTCCCTGCGCCGGGCCTGAAGTACTTCAGGCGGCGACCAGTAGCCGCTCGCGGGCTTCCTCGAGGAATGCACCGGTGTGGGAACCCTCCCTCCCCGCTACCTCCTCCGGCGTTCCGGTCGCAACCACCTGGCCGCCGCCGTCTCCGCCCTCGGGGCCAAGGTCGACCAGCCAGTCGGCAGCCCTGATCACGTCGAGGTTGTGCTCGATGACGATCACCGTATTGCCGGCGTCTACCAGCCTGCCCAGAACCTCGAGGAGCCGACGGACGTCGGCGAAGTGAAGTCCGGTGGTCGGCTCGTCGAGGATGTAGAGGGTGTTGCCGGTCGCAACCCGTGAGAGTTCTGCAGCCAGTTTGATCCGCTGTGCCTCGCCCCCGGAAAGCGTGGTCGCCGGCTGGCCGAGCCGGACGTAGCCCAGGCCGACGTCGTCCAGGGTCTTCAGTCGACGGGCGATCTTCGGAATCGGTTCGAAGAACTCGCAGGCCTCCTCGACCGACATGTCGAGCACGTCGGAGATGCTCTTCCCCTTGAACCGGACCTCGAGCGTCTCCCGGTTGTAGCGCTGGCCGTGGCACTGCTCGCAGGGCACGTAGACGTCCGGCAGGAAGTGCATCTCGATCTTGATCTGGCCATCCCCCCGGCAGACCTCGCACCTCCCCCCCTTGACGTTGAATGAGAACCGGCCCGGTTTGTAGCCGCGAGCCCTCGACTCCTGCGTCTGGGCGAAGAGCTGACGGATGTGGTCGAACACCCCGGTGTAGGTGGCCGGGTTCGAACGCGGGGTCCGGCCGATCGGCGACTGGTCGATGTTGATCACCTTGTCGACCTGATCGATCCCGTCGATCCCGTCGTGGGCACCGGGCCTCAGGCGGGATCCGTGGAGTCGGTTGGAAAGTGCCGGAAAGAGCGTTTCGTTGACCAGGGTCGACTTGCCGGAACCGGAGACCCCGGTGACGCAGGTCATCACGCCGAGCGGGAAGGCGACGTCGATCCCATCGAGGTTGTGCTGGCGGGCCCCCCGAACCACCAGCTCGCCCTCGGGCTCACGCCGGGTCTCGGGCACCTCGATCTCCTCCTTCCCTGCCAGGAACCTCCCGGTAAGGGAACCACCGACCCTGGAAACACCGGCCGGAGTCCCGGCTGCGACGACGTGGCCCCCGTGCTCACCGGCTCCGGGACCCAGGTCGACCACGTGGTCGGCCGCCCGCATCGTCCCCTCGTCGTGCTCGACAACGATCACTGTGTTGCCGAGGTCGCGGAGTCGCTCGAGGGTCGCGATCAGCTTCTCGTTGTCCCGCTGGTGAAGTCCGATCGAGGGTTCGTCGAGTACGTACATGACTCCGACCAGGCTGGAGCCGATCTGGGTGGCCAGCCTGATTCGCTGAGCCTCCCCGCCGGAGAGGGAGCGGGCGGAGCGGGCCAGGGTCAGGTAGCCGATCCCGACGTTGTTGAGGAAGGAGAGTCGCTCGGCGATCTCCTTGACGATCAGCCGGGCGATCGCCGT
>CAITDZ010000071.1 GCA_903891285.1 uncultured Solirubrobacterales bacterium | reverse complement strand
GGGCGGTCCGGAACCGGGTGGACCGGGGTCGGTCATCAGCCGGAGTCGCCGCGGCCGACCCTCGAGCCAGCCGGAGACCGCCCTGTTCAGGCGTCGGTAGGAGCCCGGGGCGTAGGAAGAGGCCGACATCATCAGGAAGACCAAGACCTGGCGGGTGAAGCCGGACCGTGTCCCGGCCTGCCGCAGGACCCGGTCGAACCGTCCGAGCGCGTCCCCCGAGCACTCGGGGGAACGGACGCAGGCGAGCCGGAGCGCCCGGCGGGCGGCCGGGTAGAGGCTGGGCCAGAAGGGGCTCTCGCCGGTGATCGGATAGGCGGAGGAGAGGATCAGGCCTCGCATCCCCTGGCCGTAGCGGGCCGCATAGGACTGGCCCAGGTAGGTGCCGTAGGAGTCCCCGTAGAGGATCATCCCGCTCCGTTCGATGCCGAGCGCCTGGCGGACTGCCTCGACATCAGCCGCCGACTCGGCGGTGGTATAGCCCTGGTAGAGCGGCCCGAGCTGCTCGGCACAGGCCCGCAGCCCCTTCGAAGCCGAGACGCGGCCGCGCTGGAGCCCGGGGCAGTCGAGCGGCCGGGAGCGGCCGGTGCCCCTCTGGTCGATCGCCAGCAGGTCGTACCGGCGAAGGAAGGGGGCGAATACGGCGGTCAACGGCCGGATCGCATCGAAATTGGTCGCGGCGTAACCGGGTCCACCCTCGACGAAGACGATCGTGCCGCGGGATGGCCGGGAACGATCGCTGGCCGGCCGGAGGGCAAAGCCGATCGGACGATTGCCCAACTCCGGAGCTCCACGAACGTTCGGCACGGAGATGTGTCCGCAGCGGAAGGGCCGTTTCGCACCGATCTCGCACCGCTCGAGCGTCGGTGCCGCCTGGGCCGTACCGGAGCCCACCAGGCAGATCAGCAGTGCGAGGCCGATCGCACCCGGGATCAGGGAGCGGGGAAGGGGCCGGCTCAACGGCTGGCTCCCTGGCCGGCCACCAACTCGACGTCGGCCATCTGCTCGTCGATCCAGTCCCCCGGGGTCCGGGAGAGGATCACCTCACGCAGGCCTTCGGCCCGACGGGCCCGCTCCTCGGGACTCATCGTCAGGGCGGCATGGATCGCGTCGGCCTGCTCCTGGATGTCGAAGGGGTTGACGGTCAGGGCGAACTCGCCGATCTCCTCGTGGGCACCGGTGTTTTCGGAGAGCATCAGGACGCCGTTCCGGGTGTTGATCACCGGGGCCTCCTTGGCGACCAGATTCATTCCGTCGAAGATCGAGTTGACCATCAGGAGGTCGAAGTGGCGGTACCTGGCCAGCGCGTCGTGGAAGTTCTCGTAGACCCGCAGGTCGATCGGCATCCAGTCGGTCGTCCCGTGGCGGTGGTTGACCACGGCGACCAGGGCCTCGATCCGCTCGAGGTACTCGGCGTACTCGGGCACGTCCTCACGGGAGGGCTGGAGGTGGGCGACGAAGGTGACCTTCTCGAGGAACTCGGGGTGCTGGGTGAGGAAGGTGTCGAACGCGGTGAACCCCCGGAGCACGTTCTTGGATAGGTCGGCCCGGTCGACCCGGAGGATCAGGTTGTCGCGACGGCGCTCGAGCAGGTCCTCCTCGGCGGCGGCGACCTCCTCGGCCTCGGCGGCCCTTTCCAGGCGGGCGGCATCGATCGAGAGCGGGTAGGAGCGGACCATGGTCCGGCCGCCGGGATGGGTAACGGTCAGGGCGTCGTAATCGACCTCGTAGCCCATCAGCTGCTCACAGCCGGCGAGGAAGTTGCGGCAGTAGAGGGAGGTGTGGAAGCCGATGATGTCGTTGGCGAGCAGCCCGTCGTAGATCCGCTTCCGTATCCCGGCCGGCAGCACCAGCCAGCTGTCCGGCTGGCTCCAGGGAATGTGGACGAAGTGGTGGAGGATCGCGTCGGGACGGGCCTCGCGGATCATCGCCGGGGCGGTGTAGAGGTGGTAGTCGTGGAGCATGACCAGCGGCCGCTCCCGGCCCTCGATCTGCTCGACCACGGCCCTGGCTATGTCCCGGTTGACCACTTCGTAGCCATCGGTCCAGGCGTCCAGCTCCTCCTGGCGGATGTCGGGCGCGTTGGAGAGGTCCCAGAGGTAGTGCTGGATGAACCAGATGATCGGGTTGGCGATCACGTTGTAGAACTGGTCGAAGGCCTCGGGGTCGCTCTCGACCAGGACGACCCGGTAATCGATCCCGCCTAGCTCCACCTCGACCGGCCTGTCCCCCGCCGAGCGGGCGACTTCGACGTCGTCTTCCGACATCGCCGAGGCGATCCAGATCGCGTCCCGATGGGCTACCAGCCCAGAGAGGGCAGTGACAAGCCCACCCCCTCCGCGTAGTGCGGTCCACTCCCCATCAGGCCCAACCTCGAACCGCGCAGGACCGCGGTTGGAGACGATTACAAGAGGTTCCTCGGCTTCCTCACCCACGAAAACGAGTCTAGAGCCAGCCTTAGTGCCGCCCCGCGATTCGGCTAGGGCTGCGAAACCGCGGTCGGGCGCTCGCCGAGCTCGATCTCGATCGTCTCGCGGGATCCGTCCCGAACCACGACCAGCTCGACAGTCTCGCCCGGGGTGAGGGCCGCGATTATCCGGCCCAGGTCCTCGGCCTTGTCGACCGGCTTGCCGTCGGCCTCGACCACCACATCGCCACCGACTGCGAAGCGCGTGCCCTGGAAGGTGATCTCCTGATC
>CAITDZ010000070.1 GCA_903891285.1 uncultured Solirubrobacterales bacterium | reverse complement strand
GAGGTCGCAAAGCGGCCGCCGTCGAGCTGGACCATCGGCCGTAGCTCGGGCGGGATGACCGGGATGCAGTCGAGGACCATCCACTCCGGCCTGTTGTCGGAGTTGAGGAAGGCCGAGGCGACCTTGAGCCGCTTGACGGCCCTGGCGTGCTTCTGGCCCTTCGAGGTCGCGATCTCGTCTTCGAGTTCGGCGCAGAGTGCCTCGAGGTCGATCTGCTCGAGCAGGTCGCGGACCGACTCGGCCCCCATCCCACCGCGGAAGTACTCGCCCCAACCGAACGGCGAACCGAACCGCTCCTGGAGCTCGCGGAAGTCGGCCTCGTCATTGATCACGTCACGGGGCTTCATCTTCTGGAAGGTCTCCCAGACCCGCTCGAGACGTTCGATCGTCTCGTCCATCCAGGCCTCCGTGTCGCCGATCTCGGCGTCGAAGTCCTTGTTCAGCTCCTTGATCAGTTTGTTCCGATCCTCGTCCTTGAGCTTCTTGAGCTGCGCCTGGGTGTGGCCGAGGCCCTCGGCCCAGAGGTGGTCGTCGTCGGAGAAGCCGGACTGTTCGCCGCTCTCGAGGTACTTCACCCTCCGCTTGAGCGAGTCCTCGAGCTCCTTGATCGCACGGTTGCGCTCACCCTCGTACTCGGCGAGGACCGAGTTGACTTCCTTCTCGAGCTTCTTCAGATCCTTGTCGCGGGCCTCCTCGTCGACCCAGGTGATCATCGAGGCGGCGAAGTAGAGGACCTTCTCGAGCTCCTTGGGAGCCATGTCGATCAGGTAGCCGATCCGCGAGGGAACTCCCTTGAAGAACCAGATGTGGGAGACCGGCGCAGCCAGGTCGACGTGGGCCATCCGCTCGCGGCGGACCTTCGACCGGGTCACCTCGACGCCGCAGCGCTCGCAGACGATCCCCTTGTACCGGACCCTCTTGTACTTCCCGCAGTAGCACTCCCAGTCCTTGGTCGGACCGAAGATCCGCTCGCAGAACAGGCCGTCCTTCTCGGGCTTGAGCGTTCGGTAGTTGATCGTCTCGGGCTTGAGGACCTCGCCCCACGACCAGGAGCGGACCTTCTTCGAGGATGCGATCGAGATCTCGATCGCGTCGAAATTGTTGATGTCGACCGGGCTGTTGGTCACTCTTCCACTCCTGCTTCCTCGGCCTCACCGGCCGGCTCGGTCTCCTTGACGGTCTCGTCGGCCGCGCCATTGGTCTGGACGTCGGCCAGATCCATGCCGAGGTCCTGGGCAGCCTTGAGGAGGTCGTCCTCCTCCTCAGCCAGCTCGCCCGTACCGCCCTCGGAGACGACGTTCGCGTCCAGCGAGAGCGCCTGCATCTCCTTGAGCAGCACCTTGAACGACTCGGGGATCGACGGCTCGGGAATGTTCTCCCCCTTGACGATCGCCTCGTACGCCTTGACCCGGCCCACGGTGTCATCGGACTTCACGGTCAGCATCTCCTGCAGGGTGAAGGCCGCTCCGTAGGCCTCGAGGGCCCAGACCTCCATCTCGCCGAAGCGCTGGCCACCGAACTGTGCCTTGCCGCCGAGCGGCTGCTGGGTTACCAGCGAGTACGGGCCAGTCGAGCGGGCGTGGATCTTGTCGTCGACCAGGTGGTGGAGCTTGAGGATGTACATGTAGCCGACCGTCACCTTGCCCTCGTAAGGCTCACCGGTGCGGCCGTTGTACAGCTGCACCGTCCCGGAGCACTGCTCGCCGAGAGGGGCCTTGGGGTCGACCCCGAGGTCGATTCCGCGATCGGCATTCTCCTCCGACCACTTGACCAGCGCCGTGTCGACGTCCTCGACGGTCGCGCCGTCGAATACCGGGGTCGATACGTAGACCCGGCCGCCGGACTCCTCGCGCTGCTTGTAGGCCTCGGATCCGTCGTCGTACCAGCCGTTGCCGGCCGCCCACCCGAGGTGGGTCTCGAGGATCTGCCCGATGTTCATCCGGCTGGGGACTCCGAGCGGGTTGAGGATTACGTCCACTGGGGTGCCGTCGGCAAGGTGCGGCATGTCCTCCACTGGAACGATCTTCGAGATCACGCCCTTGTTGCCGTGACGGCCAGCCAGCTTGTCGCCCTCGGCGATCTTCCGCTTGGTCGCCACGTGGACCCGGACCAGCTCGTTGACGCCGGTCGGCAGGTCGTGCCCCTCGTCGCGGCTGAAGGTCTTGACGTCGATCACCACACCGCCTTCGCCGTGCGGGACCTTCAGGGAGGTGTCGCGGACCTCGCGGGCCTTCTCCTTGAAGATCGCCCGGATCAGCTTCTCTTCGGCGGTCAGCTCGGTCTCGCCCTTCGGCGTGACCTTTCCGACCAGGAGGTCGCCGGAGGCGACCTCAGCCCCTACCCGGACGATCCCCCGCTCGTCGAGGTTCCGCAGGCTCTCCTCGGAGCGGTTGGGGATATCCCGGGTGATCTCCTCGTCGCCGAGCTTGGTGTTGCGGGCGTCGATCTCGTACTCCTCGATGTGGATCGAGGTCAGCTCGTCGTCCTTGACCAGACGTTCGGAGATGATGATCGCGTCCTCGAAGTTGTAGCCCTCCCAGGACATGAAGGCGACCAGGCAGTTACGACCGAGGGCGACCTCGCCACCGGCGGTCGAGGAACCGTCCGCGAGGACGTCCCCCTGCTTGACCTTCTGGCCGGTGGTGACCACCGGACGCTGGTGGATCAGGGTGCCCTGGTTGGAGCGCATGAACTTGTCGAGCGGGAACCGGTCGGTCCCGGACTTGCCCTTGACCTCGATCGCCTCGGCGTCGATGTAGGTGACCTGGCCGTCGTTCTCGGCGAGGATCACGTCGCCGGTATCGACCGCAGCCCGTCGCTCCATGCCGGTCCCGACCAGCGGCGGGTCGGGCCGGAGCAGCGGCACGGCCTGGCGCTGCATGTTGGACCCCATCAGGGCGCGGTTTGCGTCGTCGTGCTCGAGGAACGGGATCAGTGCGGTCGCCACCGACCAGATCTGGGTCGGGGAGACGTCCATCAGGTCGACCTCGGTAGGGGTTGCGTTCCGCCAACCGCCTTCGCCCGAACGGCAGAAGATCGAAGGCCCGACCAGCTTGCCGGTCTTCTCGTTCACCTCGGCCCCGGCCTGGGCGATCACCTTGCCCTCCTCCTGGGTGGCGTCGAGGTGGACGATCTTGTTGGTGACCTTGCCCTTGTCGACCACCCGGTAGGGCGTCGTGACGAATCCGTGCTCCGAAACCTCGGCAAACGAGGAGAGCGAGCCAATCAGGCCGATGTTCGGACCCTCGGGGGTCTCGATCGGGCACATCCGTCCGTAGTGGGTCGGGTGGACGTCGCGGACCTCGATCGGGGCCCGCTCGCGGGTGAGGCCGCCCGAGCCGAGCGCCGAGAGCCGGCGCCGGTGGGTAAGCCCGGCCAGCGAGTTGTTCTGGTCCATGAACTGCGAGAGCTGGGAGGAGCCGAAGAACTCCTTGAGCGAGGCGACCACCGGCCTGATGTTGATGATCGTCTGCGGGGTGATCGCGTCGGCGTCCTCGGTGGTCAGACGCTCGCGAACCACACGCTCCATCCGGTAGAGCCCGATTCGGAACGCTTCCTGGATCAGCTCACCGACCGTCCGGAGCCTCCGATTCCCGAAGTGCTCGTACTCGTCCAGCCGATCGGCGACCGCCTCGCGCGGATAGGTGAGGGCCTCGGCCGCGTAATCCTTGATCGGGTTCTCTTCGTCGATCTCCTCCGGGATACCGAGGGCCTTCGGCACCTCGATCAGCTCGCGGACCAGGGCGACGATGTCCTCGTGGGTGAGCACCCGGGTGTCGAGGTCGACGTCGAGCCCGAGCCGGGCGTTCAGCTTGTACCGGCCGACCCGGGTCAGGTCGTAGCGCTTGGGGTCGAAGAAGAGCTGCTCGAGCAGGGTCTTGGCCGCGTCGACCGACGGCGGCTCGCCCGGGCGCTGCTTCTTGAACAGCTCGATCAGGGCGCCTTCCTCGGTCTCGGTCTGCTCGGTGTCGGCGGCGATCGTGTGCCGGATGTAGACCGAGTTGTCGAACATCTTCAGCATCTGCTCGTCGGTGTAGCCCATCGCCCTGAGGAGGACGGTCACCGGGAGCTTCCGCTTGCGGTCGATCCGTACGTAGACCCGGCCCTTCTTGTCGATCTCGAGTTCCAGCCAGGAGCCGCGGGAGGGCATCAGGTTGGCGGTGAAGACCTGCTTCTCGGCATCCTTGGGGGCCATCACGTAAGCACCGGGCGAACGGACCAGCTGGGTGACCACCACCCGCTCGGTGCCGTTGATCACGAAGGTGCCACGGTTGGTCATCCAGGGGAAGTCGCCCATGAAGACCGTCTGCTCCCGGATTTCCCCGGTCTCCCGGTTCTGGAAGGCGACTTTTACATTGAGCGGCCGGGAGTAGGTGAGGTCGCGCTCGCGACACTCCTCGAGGGTCTGCTGCGGCTCGTCGAACTCGATGTCGCCGAAGACGATCGCCAGGTTGCCCGTGTAGTCCTCGATCGGCGAGATGTCGGCGATCGTCTCCTGGAGCATCCCGTTCTTGGGATCGGTCAGCTCTTCGAAGGAGCGGCGCTGTATGTCGATCAGATGGGGTGCTTCTAGGGGTGCTTCGAGTCGGGAGAAAGTTCGGCGGGCTACGGGGGCGCTGATTGCACGTGCCAAGGGCGGCAACTCCTCAAGGGGTCGGTGGAACGGCTGG
>CAITDZ010000069.1 GCA_903891285.1 uncultured Solirubrobacterales bacterium | reverse complement strand
TCGGCAAGGCGCCGAAGGAACTCCGGCGAAGTCTGACCGCTGAACACCGGTTCTGCCGGACCGGTCAGGGGTACTTCCAGGTCCGGGGTGAGGTCGACGTAAAGTATCCCCCCGTCGAGCTCGACCTCGAGGCTCGAGGGCCCTCCATCGAGGTGGGCCGCAAGCGCCGCACCGATCGCCCCCGTGCCGGAGGAGAGCGTCTCCCCCACCCCCCGTTCGAAGATCCTGGCCCTCACGCGCGCACCGGAACGCCGGTAGAAGGAGACATTCGTCCGGTTGGGGAATAGCGGACTGTTCTCGATCTCCGGGCCCAGCTCGGCAAGGTGGAGCCCCTCCAGACCTTCTCCGATCTCGATCGCACACTGGGGATTGCCGATCGAGACGTGGCGGAAGTTCCACTCCTTGCCACCCGCCTGGACGATTCCCCGGCCATCCTCACTCCCTGCGGGATAGTCCGACGAGGTGATCGAAGCGCTCCCCATTGCAACCGAGCATCTCCCGTCCTCGAGGATCGTCGGCGTGACCAGGCCTGCCTTGGTGGCAACGGTGAAGGTGTCGCTCGTTGCCCACCCCCGTCGCCGGAGATAGAGGATCGCCTGACGAACCCCGTTGCCGGAGAGCTCGGCTTCGGAGCCGTCGGGATTGAAGATCCTCAGGGAGGCGACGATTCCCGGCTCCTCTGTCCTCTCGATCAATACGAGGCCGTCTCCCCCAAGCCCGATATGGGGATCGCAGATCAGCTTCACCCTTCCGGGGGAGGCATCCACCGGTAGCTGCCCTGCCTCGAGGATCAGGTAGTCGTTTCCCAGGGCCTGCCATCTCTCGAAGTCCATCGTCAGAACCGTATCCCTGCGATTGCCCTCATGCCGGGCGCCTGGCAGATTCTGGAATTGCAGCCAGCAGCATCCCCGCGACCCCCCGGTCGTCCAGGTCGGTCCGGTCCAGTCGGATCACCGTCTCATCCCTCCTGATCCAGGTCTCCTGGCGTCGGGCGAGCGCCAAATGGCGTTTGGTGACCGACTCGAGGTCACCCGCTGCGAACTCGGTAACCCCAACCGCCTTCGCTGCTGTCCGTGAAGCCGACCCTTCGAGCACCTTCCGAGCTTCATCGGCTGCCCCCGAGGCCGCCATGACCTCGACCCGCTGCTCGATGCGGGTACGGAGCTCCCCGGGGTCGCAGGTGAGTCCGAACAGGAGTGCTCGCCTCCTCATCGTTCTGCTCCACAGGTCACCGCCCTCCCTCGAAGGGGGGGCGGGTTCCTCCCCGGCTCGAAGGAGCCCCAGGTAACGGCTGACCCGCTTTCGGTCTCTCGGGTGTACCCATTCCGAATACGGCTCGGGAAGCTGAGCGTGGAGCCCCTCCGATCCGACTTCCCCCAGCTCCGCCTCGACCGCCGCTTGGATGTCCGCGGGCACCTCCGGGCGCAGGTCGAGCTCGGTCAGGGCAGCCCTCATGTAGAGGCCACTGCCGCCGACGAGGATCGGCCAGCTGCCAGATGCGAGGGCTGAGTCGATTTCGGAATGTGCGCTTCGGGCGAAGTCTCCAACGCTGTACTCCCGGTCGAGCGGCACAAACCCCAGAAGACGATGCTCGAGCCGACGCTTCTCTTCCTCAGTCGGTCCACCGGCCAGGACCGAGATCCCTTGGTAGACCTGCATCGAGTCGCAATTGATCGCGACGGCTCGCTTCCCTTGGTCGGCCAGGAGCGCGCCTAGCTCGACCGCCACACCCGTCGTGCCAACGCCAGTCGGGCCTGCGAGGGCAATCACCGGAGGCGCATCGGCGGACCCATTGGCCCAGGCGGCAGAGCGCTCAGGCAAAGGTCCTGCTCGCCAGGACCTCGGTTCCCCTGAGGCTCTGGGAGGTGGTCGCATGAATCCGGACCTCCACGAGTTGGCCGACTGCACCGGTCCCGTCGAAGACCACCGTCCGATTCTGTCGGTTACGGCCGCGAAGGGCACCAGGGTCCCTTCGCGCCGTGCCCTCGACAAGGACTTCGACCGTCCTCCCCTCGAACCTCCGGGCCCGCTCCGTGGCCCGGTCCTGAACGAGCTCCACCAACCTGGTCATCCGCTCTTTCTTGACCGAATGTGGGACCTGGTCGGGCAGGTCGGCCGCCTCCGTTCCCCTCCTGGGGGAGAAGAGGAAGGTGAACGCGCCGTCGTAGCCCACCTCATCGACGACCTCGAGCGTTTCCTCGAAATCGCGATCACTCTCTCCGGGGAAGCCGACGATGATGTCGGTCGTCAAAGAGCATTCGGGCAACCGCTCCCGGATCATCGCCACCCGGTCGAGGTAGCGGTCCCTGCCGTAGGTCCTCCGCATTCTCTTGAGTACGTTCGAGGATCCCGACTGGAGGGGCAGGTGGATGTGCTCGCAGACGGAGTCGAGGGTGGCGTGGGCCTCGATGACGTCCTCCCGCATGTCCTTCGGGTGCGGGCTGGTGTAACGGATTCGGTCGAGACCCTCGATGCGGTCGAGTTCGATGAGGAGCTCCGAGAACCCGATCCGCTCCTCGTTCCCGAGATCCCGGCCATAGCTGTTGACGTTCTGACCGAGCAGGGTGATCTCCCTCACGCCCTCCCCGACCAGGCTCTGGGCCTCCTCGATCAGGTCGACCGGTCGCCTCGATCGCTCCCGCCCCCGGGTCGACGGGACGATGCAATACGAGCAGGCGCAGTTACAGCCCTGCGAGATCTGGAGCCAGGCCTGGAAGGTCCTCTCTCGCCGCATCGGAAGATCGCCGGAAAAGCCCTCGAACTCGAAATACCCCTGAGCCGTGATCGAGTCCGAGGCAAGAAATTCGGCAAGACGATGGATCTGGCCGGGCCCGAACGCGACATCAACGAACGGGTACCGCCGGAAGACCTCTTCCTTCACCGACTGTGCCCAGCAACCCCCCACTCCGACGATCCGTGAAGGTTCCTCCCTCTTCAAACGCTTTGCCTCGCCGAGGTGGGTAATGAATCGGTTGTCGGCGTTCTCCCTGATCGAACAGGTGTTGAACAGAATCAGGTCCGCCCCGTTCCGCTCGGCTACCTCCCGGTAGCCCAGCCCCGCGAGCATCCCCTTCATCCGCTCGGAATCGTGCTCGTTCATCTGGCACCCGAAGGTGGTGAGGTGGAACGTCTTCATCCCGACGGAGGTTAGCGCCGGGACGGCACCTCGTAGCTCAGGTGCCGTCGGGTATTCGGAGTGGCTGGATCGATGCCTCCTCTCCGATTACGTCCTTCTTGTGTTCCTCGCGCTCAGTCTCTTCCTCGATCGAGAGCCGAACTGCGTAGGTCGCCGTACCGACGACCAGGAGTGCGGTAAGGGCGATCAGCCCGGCAAGGGCCTTGCGGCTCGGGAAGCCTTCCCTGCGAAGCCCGATCAGGGATACGACTACCGCGAGGACGGCGAGGGCGATACCGAAGAAGAGAAAGAGGTTCTTGACCAGCATCGGGGGCGATCCTACCTGTTAGTGCCGGAGGCAGACTCCTCGTTCTCGGGGCCGGGAAGCGGCTGGATCATCCCCTTCAAGCCGCCCGTCTTCGGGCAAGCCGGATCGCTTCATAGGCGTCGTCTGCTGAAAAGCCACGACGGGCCAACAGCCCAAGTGCCCTCTGGCGGGCCTTCGGATCCTCGAGGTCATGCTCTCTCTCCCCGAGGAGTTCAACCGCTCGCTCCAATTCATCCAGCTCACCGCTGGCAGCAGCCTCCCGAGCGAGTCCGGGTTCTATGCCGCGAGCGAGCAACGCCTCCTCGATCCGCTCGGCGCCCCAGCCGGCCTGCTCACGCTTTCCCTCTGCGAAGAGGAGGGCGAACCGCTCGTCGTCCAGCAGCTCCAGCTTCTCGAGCCGGGCGACGATCCGCTCTACCTGTACCGCTCCGGCGCCCTCTCCCTCCAGCCAATCGGAAACCTCGCTCGAGGTTCGCTCCTTCCGGGAGATCAACCTGGCTGCTCCGGCGACCAGATCGTCTTCATCGCGCCCGCTCAGGCCGCTTTCTTCTCCTCATCAGGCGTCACGTTCTCGGCAGCCTCGGCCGTCGTCTCGGCTTCCTCACGAATGGCCGCCTCCTCGATCGGGACATCGGGGCGAACGATCCCCGACTCGGCCAGGATCTTCGCCTCCAGCTTGCCGGCGATCTCGGGATTCTCGGCAAGGAAGACCTTGGCGTTGTTTCGGCCCTGCCCGAGTTTCACATCACCGCACGAGAAGAATGAGCCGGACTTCTGAACGAGGTCCTGCTCGATGCCGAGGTCGATCAGGCTGCCCTCCCGCGATATGCCTGCTCCGTACTCGATGTCGAACTCGGCCTGCTTGAACGGGGCGGCAACCTTGTTCTTGACGACTTTCACCCTCACCCGGTTCGCGACTGCCTCGGTCCCATCCTTGAGCGTCTCGATCCTCCTGATGTCGAGACGCTGCGAGGCGTAGAACTTGAGCGCCCTTCCTCCAGGCTGCGTCTCGGGGGACCCGAAGGAGACTCCGATCTTCTCCCTTATCTGGTTGGTGAAGAGGCAGAGCGTTCCGGCCCGGTTCAGGTTGCCGGCGAGCTTCCGAAGGGCCTGGGACATCAACCTCGCCTGGAGCCCCACCGTCACCTCACCCATCTGACCCTCGAGTTCGGCACGTGGTGTCAGTGCGGCAACCGAGTCGACCGCAACGACGTCGACCGCCCCTGACCTCGTGAGGACGTCGACGATCTCGAGCGCCTGCTCTCCATAGTCGGGCTGGGAGACGAGCAGCTCGTCGATGTCGACCCCGATCCTCTTCGCATAGATTGGGTCGATCGCGTGCTCTGCGTCGACGAACGCGCAAATCCCGCCGCGTTTCTGGGCCTCCGCGATGATGTGGTAGACGAGAGTGGTCTTTCCCGAGGACTCCGGCCCGAAGATCTCGATGATCCGGCCGCGGGGTACGCCGCCCACGCCGAGGGCGATGTCGAGGGGGATCGCGCCGGTGGAAATCGCGTCGACTTCGACCGCACCCTGGTCACCGAGCTTCATCAGCGAGCCTTCGCCGAACTGCTTCTCGATCTGGCTCTTCGCCGCATCGAGAGCTGCCGTGCGCGCCTTCTCCTCCTTGTCAGCGACCGTAGCGCCCTTTTCGCTCTTCTTCTTGGTCATCTCCACCTCTCATGGCGGCCCACGGCGCGCCCTCGGTTATCGGATCGGACCGATCCCAGGGGAGTCGTCCACGACCCGCACTTCACGAACGGAAGTTCGCTATGAAGCCTAAGGACGCGCTCGGATGGGAAGTCCTCATCTCACAGGTTCCGCACAGCTTCCGCCCTCACGCGCATCGACGGAGTAACTCAGGGAAACATTCACCAACGGGACCGAAACCAGGATCCCCAGCCGTCACCCGCCGGAGTCCTGGAGCAGCCTCCTGATTAGATGCAGGGCCACCAGGGCAGAGCGCTCCCTGATGTCGTTGCGCCCCCCGGGGATCGTCGGGGCGACCTCGATCGAGCCGAGGTCCCCACCATCGACGTGGAAGCAGACGAAGCCGACCGGCTTTTCGGTGCTACCCCCCTCCGGACCGGCGATTCCCGTGATCGAAACGCCTATATCCGTACCCAGGGAGCTCCGGATACCGGTTGCCATCTTCAGGGCGGTCTCGGGGGACACCGCGCCATATTCCTCCAGGGTGGTGCGATCTACCCCGACCATCGATTCCTTCGCGTCGTTCGAATAGGTGACAGCTCCACCGAGAAAGTACCGCGAGGCTCCTGGGACCGCGGAGATCCGTGCCGCCAGAAGACCGGCGGTACAGGACTCGGCCACCGAGAGCGTGTAGGGACCTTCCAGCAGGAGGTCGGAGACGATCTGGTCGATCGTCGTCCCGTCGGTGCTGAAGATCTCGACCGGGAAGGCCTCGATCAAGGCATCCCCCAGAGCTTCGGCCCGTCCGGCCGCTGCCGGGCGGAACCTTATGTCGACCTCGAGTTCACCCTTTCGTAGACAGGTGGTCACCTCCAGATCTGCGAAATCCGCTCCCGACTCCTCGATCTTCCGCAGCTCGTCCGCCAGACGGGACTCCGGGAGCCCGAACAGGCGCAGCCTCAGCAATTCCAGCTC
>CAITDZ010000068.1 GCA_903891285.1 uncultured Solirubrobacterales bacterium | reverse complement strand
CGGCTGCGGTGGCTGCCGGGGCTCGATCGAGCCCGGTGACGAGCACGTCGTCGTCCAGTACGTCGGGCGGATCGGTGGTACCGAGCACTCCCACTGGCACCGGCGATGCGCGGCCGAAATCCTTTACCCCTCGACCCGCGGACTGAAGGCCGTCCGGGCATCGGAGTCGAGCAGGGATCGGCTCGAGCACCGGGGGCGTCGCCCGGCAGGCCGCCGTAGAAAGCCTCGCTAGGCGCCTTCAGCCCTCTGCCTGCGGCGGTTCCAGGCGACCCAGCCAGTCCCTACGGCCAATACCCCCGCGAGGATCAGGAGGGGTACGGTCGGGTCGGGATCTGGCTCTTCCGGGGCAGAGGCAGGTGCGGCATCGGCCTTCACCGGATCGCCCGTTCCGGCACCGCCGGCGGAGGCCCCGGCGGGGCCCGACTCTCCGGCCCGGGTCGAGGCTGCGGCCGGTGGATCGTCGGCGTGGTGACCGGGACCGGTCTCCCCCAGATGGGCCTCCGCCACACCTCCGGGCACAACCAGGCCGATAGCGAGAATTGCGATGGCCCACTTCGCACGATCCGTAATGGTCTGCCTCATTCCTTCACAAGTCTAGGACCTGACAGGACTCGACCCCCTCTACCATCCGATCAATGGGCAAGAAGGACGGCAAGAAAGACCGGGAGCGAAGGACGATCCAGGCCACCTTCTTCATCGACCCGGTCTGCCCGTGGGGCTACTCGGCAAGTCCGGCAATGCGGGGGCTCGAGTGGCGCTATCGCGATCAGCTCACCTGGGAGATGGTCCTCATCGGCCTCTCCCGTCCCGGTGATCCCCCCCTTCCGTTCACACCGACCCAGCTCGCAGCGATGATGGTTCAGTTCAGGGACCGGTTCGGAATGCCCTTCGCGCTCGAGCCCAAGGCCCGGCCGTACACGAGCAGCCGGGCCTGCGAGGCGATCGTGGCCTGCCGGGAGGTGAGTCCGGGCAGTGAATGGAAGGCCCTCCGCGCCCTCCAGCTGCTTTTCTTCAACACTCCGCTCCTCCCTGACGAAGACGAGCAGATCGCCTCGGCCCTCGGGACGGTCGAGGGCCTCGACGTCAATGCCGTGATGGCGGCGATCGATACGAAACGCGTCCAGGCTGCTTACGAGGGGGACCGGAAGCGCTCGCGATCGGCGGCTGGCTCTCCGAGCGAGCTGCAGGGCAAGACGGCCGACTCGCCTGAAGGCCCTCGATATACGGCCCCTACGGTGATCTTCTCCGACGGTTCGACGACGCTCCAGGTGGGAGGCTTCCAGCCGATCGATGCCTACGACGCGGTGATTGCCAACCTCGACCCGTCGATCCGGCGCTTCGACCCGCCTTCCGGCCCGGCCGAGGCACTATCCCTCTACGCCGGTGGCCTGACCACCCAGGAGGTAGCTGCCCTGCTGGCAACGGGCGTGGAGAAGCCCGATCGCGCCGCAGCCGAGAAGTCGTTGATCGAGTTGGTCGGTGAAGGGCGGGTCAATCGGGTCGCCCTGGGTAACGATGCCCTCTGGATAGCGAGGGGCAAGGGAGCCTCCTGACCCTCGCGGGACCGTGAGCGGTCAGGGGGACGGGCCGATCCGGATCGATCGCTCCCGGTCGGGCGCCGGCGAATTCCGAGAGGGAGAGACCGCTTTCCTCCGTTTCACCCTCGACCACCAGGGCGTCCCCTTCCTGGATGACCTCGGTGGTGGCTGGGTTTCCGGTGAGGGCCCGGGATGGGTGCTCCGCTATCGACCGGATGCCGATTCGGACGGAGGGGCAACCCAGTTCTTTCCGGGGATCGAGCTCGTAGACGAGGAAGGCGCCCAACGGGCCGCCCGGGACTTCCTCGAACTCCATGGCAGGACGGAAGGCCCTTCTGGTTAGGCCCGGGAGCACCCGGGGCACCACTACCTCAATCTGGATCCCGGTCGCGTTGCTTCCGGCCCTCGCGGACGAGGGCGAGTCCCAGCAGACCGGCAATCCCGAGGATCCCGACGACGACCACCAGCGCGACACCGAGATCACTCATCGAACCCACGATATCTGGCTTTTCATCGCGTAACCCCGGGGCGCTCGATGTGTCTACTGAACGACGGGCAGTTTCCAGGCCTTCCGGCGGTCCACCACAGGGCAGCCGTGGGGCTTGGCTACGGTTCGAGTAGGGATAGCTGAGTGAGCAGAGATCGCAACAAGACCTACAGTGCGGGCCGACCTCTGGGTCTGGGCGCCCTCGCCATCCTCCTTGCGCTTTCGGTCTCGGCCCTTTCGGCTGCGGGAGCGGCCGCTGCGGGTAGTGGGACCCAGACGGCGGACCGGAAAGGTCTTCGCTCCAGCGGGGAGGCATCCAGGCTTTCGTCCGGGAAGCTGACCTTTAAGAGCGGCCGCCAGGCCTATCTACGGTTTTCGGTGCCGTCCTCGTGGGGTGATTCCCGGGTCCTACTGGTCCTCGATCCGAGTTCTTCGTCGTCGAGGGGTTTGGCGGTAAGGCGGGCCAAGGTGACCTGGAAGCGCGGCACCCCAACGAAGGGGTCGGGTTCCGGACAGACCGTTCTCCGATCGGGGGCCGTCACCCGAAGCACCACTGCCCGGATGGACGTAACCTCCCTCCTGCCCCCCGGGAAGACCAGGAACCTTCGCCTGACCGCCACCGGTGGGGTAAAGGCGAGCCTCGCAAGAACGCCTTACCTCCGTCGATACGACCCGCCCACCACGGTCGCCGCTGTGGGTGACATCGCCTGCTCCGCCTCGAGCAGCAGCTGGAACGGAGGCCAGGGAACGGCGACTGCCTGCCGTCAGGCCGCGGTCGCTGCGCTGGTGGAGGACAGCGACGAAGCGGTCCTCGCCCTCGGCGACAACCAGTACCAGAGCGGCACGCTCGCCGAGTTCCAGACCGGCTTCGGGGTCTCCTGGTCTGGCCTGTCCCCCCGGCTGAAGCCTACCCCCGGGAACCACGAGTACTACACCGCCGGGGCAGCCGGCTACTACGACTACTTCGCCTCGCTCGGTGTCGAGACCGGGGGTGCGGGGACCGGCTACTACGGCTACGACCTGGGCGACTGGCGCGCCCTCTCGATGAATTCCAACTGCTCCGACGTCCCCTGCTCCGCGGGTTCGGCCCAGGAGACGTGGTTTCGACGGGAGCTCCAGAATGCCCGCAACGAGGGCAAGTGCACGATCGCCTATTGGCATCATCCGGTCGCCTCCAGCGGGATGCACGGGGACCAGGCAGCGGTCAGGGACCTCTGGCGTGCATTCGTCGAGCTCGGGGGCGATGTGGCCCTCGCCGGTCACGACCACCACTACGAACGCTTCGGGCCGCTGGATGCCGACCTTCAGCCGACGACCGACGGGCCGCGGAGCTGGGTGGTCGGTACGGGAGGGATCAACCTCCGACCGGCGACCGGGAGGACCGGGACCGAGAAGTTGATCACCGACGCCTTCGGGCTGCTCCGCCTCGATCTCGCCGCCGACTCCTACGAGTGGAACTGGATCGGAGTCGACGGAGTCGGCAGCGACACCGGCAGCTCCGACTGTCGCAGCTAGCCCGGGCTCAACGGGCTCGGCCGAGCGCCCTCGCGGCAGCGACTACCTTGCCTACCTGCAGCTCTCCGTAGCCGAAGGTGTTGTCGCGCCGACCGCCGGCTGTCGTTCCACACCCTCCATCTCCGTTCGGACGGGTGCCCGCGCGAAGCACGTCGACAAGGGCGCCCGGATCGCCTCGCAAGGCCGGGTTCGCGTCGATCGCGAGTGCAGCTACACCCGCAGCCAGGGCCGCCGAGGAGGAAGTCCCATCGGTACGGGCGTAGCCCGAACGGGGAACGCTGGAGACGATTTCATCTCCCGGCGCGACGACATCGGGTTCGGGGAAGTTCCCGGGACCGGGTCCCCGGCCCGAGTACCGGGTTATCCGACCGTCCCCGCCAACGGCCCCGACACTGAGGACCTGGTCCGGATCGGTTCCCGGGGAACGGGCAGTACCGCACCTGGGACCCAAATTCCCGACGGCGAACACCGGGAGTACCCCGGCCGCCTCGAGCGCTGCGATAGCCCGCTCAAGGGCGACGTCCCGCCCATCCCGCTGCCAGGAGTTGACCACGATCTCGGGTCTGAGCGACGGATCGGGGTCGCCGCGAAAACGGTCGGTAGGGGCAAGCATGAACTGGAGGCCGGGAAGGACCCCGGCAAGCGGGCAGGCGGTGGCCGTGCAGGCCTGGGCGGCGATCCATTGGGCCTCGGGTGCGACGCCGACTACCGCCCCGCCCGGCAACCGGTTGGAGCCGACAACGGATCCGGCGATGTGCGTGCCGTGCCCTGCCGTATCGACTGGAGCGTCGGCCGACCTCCGTATCGGGGAGAACCAGTTGCGGTCGTGAACGAGGGGAGTCCTGGGTCCGCGGTAGCCCCGATACGAGCTCAGAAGCGCCGGGTGTCGAACATAGACCCCGGTGTCGACTATCCCGACCTGAACGCCCTTTCCGGTAATCCGGTTCCTCCATGCCTCCTGAACGCCCAGACGGGACAGCGCCAACGGAACGCCATCGGGTCGGGGTGATCCGACGAGGGTCGTCGCGGAGAAATCCGGGAAGGGCTCCTCCCAGACCCGTTCGACCCCCGGCAACTCCGTCACCTGAGGGCCCAGGTCCTTCTCCCCGGCCAGGACCAGGACGTTTGCGATCCATTCCGAGCGATAGACAGCGCCTGCCTGCCGAGCGACGGCAATCGCCTTCTCCTGGGAACGCCTCGCGGTCGTTCTGAGCTCTCGAACCACCCAGGCACCCCTGGCGTCCCATTCCCGAATCCGCCTGGCCGGCGCGAGGTCGGGGAAGTCGCTGAACTCGGCGATGAAGAGGCGGTCCCTGCCGCTGACCAGGAACCCCTTGCCCTTATCGGCCAGCTTCTCGGGGATCGGGGCGTCCGAGCTGCAACCGAACAGCAAAGCGGCGGCGGCCAGGATGGCCAGGAAGGCTCTGACTGGGGCGAGCCCCCTCGGTGCTTTTGGGTTGGCCACGGCCGGCTCTCCCACGATCGAGGGGATCTAGTTGCCGAAGTTGTAGGGCTTGAAGAAGCTCGGGAGCGAGTTCGGGTCGGAGAAGTAAAACTCCGTGAGCTTCGCCCGATCCGTTTCGGCGAGAATGTTTCCTCCCTGGATATTGCTGGCCAGATTCTTCCCAGCGGCCTCATCGACGAATTTGGCCTGGAACTTGGCGGCATCGTCCTTCAGGTTGGAGATCAGGAGCTCGCCGGCATCGACCGAGTCGTCGAAGCTGAGGGAAGAGATTCGCGCCCGGGACAGGTCGTCCGCGCTCGACAGAACCGCCTTCGAGCTGTCGGCAAGAGGCTTCAGATTTGCGATTGCAGTCGTTGCTCCGCCGAGCGCGGCGCCG
>CAITDZ010000067.1 GCA_903891285.1 uncultured Solirubrobacterales bacterium | reverse complement strand
GGAAGATCGTCGAACGCCTGGACCAGGTCCGGACGAGCTGCTTGTCACCGGACTCGTTCATCGCGGCGATCCGCCCCATCAGGCGCTCCTCCACGTACGGCCCCTTCTTCGTCGATCGGCCCATTCCGGTCTACCTCTTCTTCTTCCCGCGTCGGCGACCGCGGACGATGTAGCGGTCGGAGTCCTTGCCCTTCTTCCGGGTCCGGTAACCGAGGGTCGGCTTGCCCCACGGGGTAACGGGATGGCCTCCGGGGGTGTGGTGGGCCTCACCGCCGCCGTGGGGGTGGTCGACCGGGTTCATCGCCACGCCCCTCGTCTGGGGGCGGCGACCCTTGTGGCGGTTCCGACCTGCCTTCCCGATCTTGACGTTCTGGTGGTCAGCGTTGGAGAGGGTGCCGACAGTGGCCCTGCACTCCGCCCGAACCATCCTCATCTCCGAGGAGGGGAGGCGGAGGGTCACCATCTCGCCCTCCTTGGCGACCAGCTGGATCGAAGTTCCGGCCGAGCGACCGAGCTTGCCGCCCTGCCCGGGACGCATCTCGACGTTGTGGACCGTGGTACCGACCGGCATCTCCCCGAGCGCGAGGCAGTTGCCGGGGCGGATGTCGGCCCCGGGACCCGAGCTGACTACGTCCCCGACCGAGATCTCGCTCGGGGCGAGGATGTAGGCCTTCTCCCCGTCGGCGTAGTTCAGCAGGGCGATGTAGGCACTCCGGTTCGGGTCGTACTCGATCGTCGCCACCCGGGCCGGAACCCCATCCTTCAAGCGCTTGAAGTCGATCTTCCGGTACCGCCGCTTGGCGCCTCCACCGCGATGGCGTGAAGTCACCCGGCCCTTCGAGTTGCGGCCCCCGGACTTCGAGATGCCCTCGGTCAGGCTCTTCTCGGGCTCCGATGCGGTCAGCTGCTCGCGCAGCTGGTAGGTCGCGAACCTGCGGCCCGGGCTGGTCGGCTTGGTCTTCCTGATCGCCATCGTCCTAGCCCTCCACCGCCGCGCCTTCGAACAGCTCGATCGTCTGTCCCGGGGCGAGTTCGACCACGGCCTTCTTCCAGGAACGGCTGCGTCCCTGGATCTGTCCGCGCCGCTTCGGCTTCGAACGGACCCTCGAGGTACGGACCTTGATCACGTCGACGTCGAAGGCCTTCTCGACGGCGTCCCTGATCTCGAACTTGTGTGCACGGTCATCGACCCTGAAGGTGTACTTGCCCGCAGCGATCAGGGCGTAGGTCTTCTCCGAGATGACCGGCTTGATGATCACGCTTCGCGGATCCATCACTCGCCCTCCCCGCCCTCGGGCGACCCGGCCCTCACTTCGCCGCCAGCGCTCCGCTCGAGCACCTCGAGCGCGCCGGGCGAGAGGACCAGCGAGGCGGCGCCGATCACGTCGACCACCCCGACTGCTCCGACCTCCACCACGTCGACCCGCGGGATGTTGCGGAAGCTCTTCAGCACCGATGTCTCCTCGGCGAGCACAACCACGAGGGTCGGCTTGGAAGCACCCCACTTATCGAGCTGGGCGGCGGCGGTGGCTGTCGACGGCGTCTCGAAGTCCGAAGGCTCGAGCAGGGCAATGCTGCCCCGGTCCGCATGGACAGAGAGGGCCGAGCGCATCGCCCGGCGGCGGGCCTTTCGATTGACCTTGACCACGTACCGGCGTGGCCTCGGCCCGAATGCGACACCACCGCCGTAGCGGTTGGGAACGCTCAGCGCACCGACCCGGGCCCGTCCAGTTCCCTTCTGTCGCCAGGCCTTGGCGGTGGTCATCGAAACCTCTCCCCTGGTCAGAGTCGAGGCCGTGCCCCGCCTGCGTGCGTTCGCATCGGCCCGGGCGGCCTCGTGGACCAGCGAGTGGTGGAACTCCTCGCCGAAAATTTCCCCGGGAAGGTCCGCCTTGGTCGTCTTGCCGAGAACCGGGGCCTTCTGACTAGCCATCGGAGCGAACCTCGACGATCGAGTTCTTCGGGCCCGGAACCGATCCCTTGACCATGAGCAGGTTGCGGTCAGCATCTATCTCGGCGATCTCGAGCCCGGACTGGGTCGCTCTCCGGCCCCCCATCCTGCCCGGCAGCCTCATGCCCTTGAAGACCCTCGCCGGCCAGGCACTGGCGCCGATCGAGCCGGGGGCCCGAACGTTGTGGGATCCGTGAGTCACCGGTCCCCGGCCGAAGTTGTGACGCTTGACCGTCCCCTGGAAACCCTTGCCGATCGTGATCCCCGAGACCTTGACCTTCTCGCCCTTCTCGAAGGTCGCGACCGTTACCTCATGGCCGAGCTTCAGACCACCGTCGGCCCCGGTCTCGGCTTCGTCGGCCGTCTCCCCGGCGCCCTCGGTCTCCTCGGCCTCTTCGCCCCCGTCCTCGACCTGCGCGTCCTCACCCTCGTTGCCTCCGGTGACCAGCGGGATCTCTGCGTCGCGGAACTCGACCACGACCCTCATCGGTTGTGCGTCGGCCTTCGCCAAGTGGCCCAACTCGCCCTTGGAGAGCTTCGACTCGGGCACCTCATCGAAGGCGAGCTGGACCGCCGAGTAGCCATCCCGCTCGGGCTTCCGGATCGCCGTAACGGGGCAGGGCCCGGCCTCGATCACGGTGACCGGCACCACCTCGCCATCCTCGCGGAACAGCTGGGTCATGCCGAGTTTCTTGCCGAGGATTGCCGACACCGTCATCCCTAGAGCCTGATCTCGATATCGACGCCGGCCGGCAGCGAATCGAGCCGCTGGAGGGAGTCGACCGTCTTCGGGGTCGGCTGGTTGATGTCGATCAGGCGCTTGTGGGTCCTGATCTCGAAGTGTTCACGTGAATCCTTGTCCTTGAACGGGGAGCGAATCACGCAGTAGACGTTCCGCTCGGTCGGCAGCGGTACGGGCCCGGAGACGGTCGCCCCGGTCCGCTCTGCCGTATCCACGATCTCGCTGGCGGCGCGATCTATCGCGTCGTGGTCGTAGGCCTTGAGCCTGATTCGAATTTTCTGTGCCGCGATCGCAGCCACTGGAATCGGTCTTTTCCGTCCTTCTTCGGGTCAATCTGAGGGCGCCGACGGGCAACTTGCCTGACGCGCCGTTGTCAAGGTCCCCTGCCGCCTTCGCCTTTCCCGTAAACCGGGCCGGGCGTGGTTCAGCCGTCCTGGGGCAAAACTGGTCGTATCGGATACTTCTTGCTTCTTCCCCGCCCGAGGGCGGAAAAAAGGGCGGCCCTGAAAGGAGCCGCCCTTCGAACCGGGGTCGTTACTCGATGATCTCGGACACGACCCCCGAGCCGACCGTCCTGCCGCCCTCACGGATGGCGAAACGGAGGCCCTGGTCCATGGCGATCGGCTGGATCAGCTCGATCGTCATCTCGACGTTGTCACCCGGCATCACCATCTCCGTCCCTTCCGGGAGGTTGGCAACACCGGTCACGTCGGTGGTACGGAAGTAGAACTGTGGCCGGTAGCCCGAGAAGAACGGGGTGTGACGTCCGCCCTCTTCCTTCTTGAGGCAGTAGACCTCGGCCTTGAACTTGGTGTGGGGGTTGATCGATCCCGGCTTGCAGAGGACCTGACCGCGCTCGATCTCTTCGCGCTTGGTTCCCCGGAGCAGGCAGCCGACGTTGTCCCCGGCAAGCCCCTCGTCGAGGATCTTGCGGAACATCTCGACTCCGGTGATCGTAGTCGTGGTGGTTGGCTTGATGCCGACGATCTCGACCTCATCGCCGGTGTTGACCTTGCCCTGCTCGATCCTGCCGGTGGCGACGGTGCCGCGGCCGGTGATCGAGAAGATGTCTTCGACCGGCATCAGGAAGGGCTTCTCGAGGTCCCGCTCGGGCTCCGGGATGTAGGAGTCGAGTGCCTCGCCGAGGGCGACGATCTGGGCCTTGGCCTCCTCGTCGCCTTCGAGCGCCTTCAGGGCAGAACCCTTGACGATCGGGGTGTTCTCGCCGTCGAAGCCGTACTCGGTGAGGAGGTCGCGGACCTCCTCCTCGACCAGCTCGATCAACTCATCGTCGTCGACCTGGTCGACCTTGTTGAGGAAGACCACTACGTGCGGCACGTTGACCTGACGGGCGAGCAGGATGTGCTCGCGGGTCTGGGGCATGACTCCGTCGGCGGCCGATACGACCAGGATCGCACCGTCCATCTGGGCGGCACCGGTGATCATGTTCTTGACGTAGTCGGCGTGGCCCGGGCAGTCGACGTGGGCGTAATGGCGCCCGTCGGTCTCGTACTCGACGTGGGAGGTCGCGATGGTGATCCCTCGCTCCTTCTCCTCCGGGGCGTTGTCGATTTCCTCGAAGCTCTTGGCTTCGGTGTCGCCCTTGCCTGAAAGCGTGTTGGTGATGGCAGCGGTGAGCGTGGTCTTGCCGTGGTCGACGTGACCGATGGTGCCGACGTTTACGTGCGGCTTGTTGCGCTCGAACTTCTCAGTGGACATCGCTTGACTTCAACCTTTCTATCGTTACGTCTCTTCTTCTCTGGCTAATGGGCAACCCGGGAAATATAGCCATTCCCGGCCTTCGCGGGGCTCAGGGCTAGGCCTCTGCCCCCGCCTTTTCACCGGACCTGGCCGAGGAGATCTCCTCGGCGATGTTCGCCGGAACTTCTTCGTAGCGTTCGAACTGCATGGTGTAAGTAGCCCTGCCCTGGGTCGAGGACCTCAGGTCGGTCGCGTAACCGAACATCTCGCTCAGGGGGACGAAAGCCTGGACCGCAAGTGCGTTTCCGCGCTGCTCCTGGCCCTGGACCTTGCCACGGCGCCGTGAGAGGTCGCCGATCACGTCGCCGAGGAAGTCCTCCGGGGTGATCACCTCGACCGACATGATCGGCTCGAGCAGGGTCGGGTTGGCCTTGCGGGCGCCCTCCTGGATCGCCATCGAGCCGGCGATCTTGAAGGCCATCTCGGAGGAGTCGACGTCGTGGTAGGAGCCATCGACCAGCTCGACCTTGACGTCGACCATCGGATAGCCGGCCTTGACGCCGTTCTCGAGTGCCTCCTCGATCCCCTGCTTGACCGCCGGGATGTACTCGCTCGGGATCACGCCTCCCTTGATCTTGTTGTCGAAGACGAAGCCTTCGTCGGGTGCCGGCTCGACGTTGATCACGGCGTGCCCGTACTGACCGCGACCACCGGTCTGGCGGGCGAACTTGGCGTTGACCTTGTCGACCCGCTTGCGGATCGTCTCGCGGTAGGCGACCTGCGGCTTGCCGACGTTCGCCTCGACGTTGAACTCGCGGATCATCCGGTCGACCAGGACTTCGAGGTGGAGCTCACCCATCCCGTGGATCAGGGTCTGGCCCGTCTCCTCGTCGGTTTCGACCTTGAAGGTCGGATCCTCGTCGGCGAGGCGGGCGAGTGCGGTCGAGAGCTTCTCCTGATCGGACTTCGTCTTCGGCTCGATCGCGACTGCGATCACCGTCTCGGGGAAGTCCATGCTCTCGAGCTCGATCGGGGCATCGGGGGCGGCGAGGGTGTCGCCGGTCCCCGTGTCCTTCAGGCCGACCCCGGCACAGATGTCGCCGGCGTAGACCCGCTCGATCTCCTCCCGGGAGTTGGCGTGCATCATCAGGAGCCGGCCGATCCGCTCGGTCTTGCCGGTAGTCACGTTCAGGACACGACCGCCTGCCTCCAGCTCGCCCGAGTAGACGCGGAAGTAGGTCAGCTTGCCGACGTAGGGGTCCGACATCACCTTGAAGGCGAGCGCGGCGAATGGTCCCGAGTCATCGGCCGGTCGATCGCCTTCCTCCTGCTCCTCGGCGCCCTTGGCCAGTGGCAGGAGGCCGGTCACCGGGGGTACCTCGAGCGGCGAGGGCAGCAGCGCGACGATGTAGTCGAGCAGGGGCTGGACACCCTTGTTCTTGAACGAAGAGCCACAGAGGACCGGAGTCACGTCGAGCGAGAGGGTCGCCGCCTTGAGTGCCTTCATCAGCTGGTCCTCGGGGATCTCCTGGTCCTCGAGCACCGCTTCCATCAGCTCGTCGTCCTGATCGGCAACCGCCTCGAGCAGCGCGGTTCGGTACTCGTCGGCCTGCTCCTTCATGTCGTCGGGGATATCGGTCTCGTCGAACTCGGTCCCCATGTCGTCCTTGTAGATCAGCGCCTTCATCTTGACCAGGTCGACCAGCCCCACGAACTCGTCCTCGGCGCCGATCGGCAGCTGGATCGGGACCGGATTCGCCCCGAGCCGGTCGCTGATCGTCTCGACCGAGCGGTAGAAGTCGGCGCCGGTCCGGTCCATCTTGTTGATGTAGGCGATCCGCGGGACCCCGTACTTGTCGGCCTGCCGCCAGACGGTCTCCGACTGTGGCTCGACCCCGGCTACCGAGTCGAATACGGCCACGGCCCCGTCCAGCACCCTGAGCGAGCGCTCGACCTCGACCGTGAAGTCGACGTGGCCTGGCGTGTCGATGATGTTGATCCGGTGACCCAGCCACTCGCAGGCAGTTGCGGCCGAGGTGATCGTGATGCCACGCTCCTGCTCCTGCTCCATCCAGTCCATCGTTGCGGCGCCCTCATGGACCTCGCCGATCTTGTGGGTGCGTCCGGTGTAGTAGAGGATCCGTTCGGTCGTCGTCGTCTTGCCCGCATCGATGTGGGCCATGATCCCGATGTTCCGGGTCTTTTCGAGTGGGAATGCGCGCGCCATTTTCTCCGTTCGTCCTTCTGGTTCCCCGGGGCCGGCCGACCCCGCCGAACAGGTGCCGGTCCGGGCAGAAAAAAGCCCCGCAGCGAGCGGGGCGAACCCGAGCGAAACCGAATATAGCAGAGGAATTCAGGCCCAATGGACGGGGGCGGGCCCTGGTCGGGGAAGCTCCGAATAGGGTTCGGAGCCGATGGTGGACGGGGACCGGAAGAGGCCAGACCAGGGCGACGGCAGCAGGTCGGGGTCGGGGTCGAGCCGCCGGCCGGTCCTGACCGAACGCCAACGTCGGGAGGCGAGGGAGGCCCGTCGGAGGAAGCGCGGATCCGGAGGGTCACGGCGGCGGACCGCCAACCCCTTGGTCTCGGGTGTCAGGGCCACTGGACGGGAGCTGGCGAGGGCATTCGGGTTCCTCGGAGGGCTCCTTCTCGCCGGACTCGATGCGCTTTCCCCGGTGTGGCGATCCCTGGGCGCGGTGCTCCAACAGGTCGGTCGGGCAATCGAGTGGCTGTTGGTCCTGCTCGGCCGGACCCTGTCCGCCACAGGCCGGGCTGTCGGTCGCGCTTTGGAAGCGGCTGACAGGGTGCTCACCCCCGCCCGCGCCGTATTGCTGGTCGCGATCGGCTCCGCGGCCCTTCTCGGCTGGTCCCAGTTCATCGAGTACCGGGCGGTCGAGATCGGCCAGCCCGGCTATGCGGAGGTCCTCGATGTCGCGACGGCCCCCAGGACCGATGGCCGGACTCCGATCGACGAACACTCCTTCATCCTCCTGGCGGCAGCCGTTGCCGCCCTGGCCGGGGCGTTCCTGGCCGCCGGGGGCAGACGGCCGCTTGCCGGATTGCTGGTGGCGGCCGCAGGAGCACTGGCGATCGCGGTGGGCCTGTTGGTCGACCTGCCGGCCGGAACCGAGGCTTCCGCAGTAGCGGCCGCCTACTCGGGAGCGGAGGCCGTGTTACTGGCCGGCTTCTGGCTCGAGCTGGCGGCCGGGGTCGGACTGGCCTGCTGCGGCCTGCTGATCGCTTTCCCACCGCGTGCCCGCAAGGGGCCGGCCCAGACCGCCCGCCGACGCCGGACGACCGTCGCTGCCGGCGGGACCGGATGAAGCCGACCGCCACCTCGACGGCGAGGCTGGCCGCCGTCACCGTCCTGCTAGGCGCCGGGGTTACGATCGCCTCCCAGTTCGTCGCCGCCTACGTCCTCGAGGACCCGTTCGGGCTGGCGATCGAGACGGTGACCCTCTTCGAAAAACATGGACCGTTCGTGGTGCTCGCTTCCCTTGTGGCGATCGGCGCCCTGATCTGGGCGGTTCTGGCCGGCTCCCGGCAGGCGCTCATCCCGGTCCTCGGAATGGGGATCGCGATAGTGCTGGTCTTCCTCCTGATCGACCTTCCGGATGCCGGCGAGACCGGCCTGTTCGACACTCCCGGTGCCGGGAACCTCGACTCGACCGGGGTCGGGGCGGCCGGCCTCTGGCTCGAGATGGTCGGGGGCCTGGTGGTTATCCTCGGATCGATCTCGCTGATGACCCTCGACAGCAGGACGATCGAATCGATCCGACCCGGCCGAAACGGAACCCGCCGAAAGCGACGAAAGTCAAGGGTCAACCCACCTGCCACGGGTCGAACCGGGGGGCGTCGGTGAGACGCCTTTCCCTGGCGGCAGCCTGCATGTTGCTCGGCTCGCTCACCGTTGCGGCCTGCAGCGGCGGCAGCGATGCGCCCGAGTGGGAGGGCGAGACGATCCGGATCGGCTCGATCTTTTCCACTTCGGGTGATGGGACGGACTACGGCCCGCAGCAGCTACGCGCCGCCCGGCTTGCGATCGACCAGGTGAACTCCGACGGCGACGGGGTCAATGGGGCAAGGCTGAAACTCGTCCAGCGAAACGATGCCTCCGATCCGGCTCGATCGAAGGAAGCGATGGGGAAGCTGATCCGGACCGGAAAGGTGATGGCGGTCATGGGACCGACCTTCTCCAACTCCGCGGTCGAAGCCGATTCCCTCGCAGACCAGCTCGAGACGACAGTCCTCGCGGTCTCGAACACGGCCCCGGGGATCGTCGGTGACTGCCCCTACCCCTGCCGGTTCGTCTTCCGGGATTCGCTCGGCGAGGCCGAGGCGATTCCGGCCAACATCGGGGCAGCTTCGGGAGTCAGAGGGGAGACGGCAGCGATCGTCTACCCGTCTGGCGATCCGTTCGGGGCGACCACCGCGGGCATTGCGCGCGATGCCTTTCGCAAGGAGGGCATCCGGGTGACTGCGATGACCACAAGTCCGGCCGGCCTGTCGACCGCAATCGGCGGCAAGCCCGACCTGCTGATGATCACGGCCTCATCCGGTGATCTCGCGGCCCAATTGATCCGCCAGAGCCGTGAGCTCGGTTTCGGCGGCGTGATCCTCGGGGGGAACGCGTTCAACTCGGCTGCCACCTCCCGAGCGGCCGGCCCGGACGGACGGGGCGCCCAGTCGGCCGCCGCCTGGTTCCAGGGGAACACGTCGGGCGAGAACCGGGAGTTCATCCAGGACTACCGGACCGCCTACGGCGAAGATCCGGACCAGTTCGCCGCCCAGGCCTTCACCGGGGTTCTGATCCTCGCCGCGGCCGCCGAGGATGCCGACCTCCGGTTCACCGACCTGGCGGCCGATCGAAAGGCCCTCAGGGATGCGATGGAGGAAGTCGACATCCAGACCCCCCTCGGTCCATTCAGCTTCACCGAGGACCAGGACGTATCCCAACCGATCTGGATCGTCGAGATGAATGGCAAGGGTGGCTTCGGACTCGTGCGCGAGGTCCAGCCTTCCTCCGACTGACCCCCTCGGCACAGATCCCACGGCCCCCTCCCTCTGGACCCGGCGACCACTCATCCGTCCTGCGCGGGTCCCCTCACTTCTTCCCTCCGGACCCGTCTGCCCCGCTGACGCCCCGACCGCGTTGAGTCAGGCGGGGGCTCGGGCAGGTGCTCCCGCCTACCCCGCCAGTTCCCACTCGCACCTGCCCGACCCCCCTGCCATGAACTCCCGGTTGGTTCCGTCCTTTTCACCTGACCGC
>CAITDZ010000066.1 GCA_903891285.1 uncultured Solirubrobacterales bacterium | reverse complement strand
CTCGTTCCCATCCGAGGCGCAGGGGAAGTAGCCCAGGCGCGCCCGTGGCTCCAGGTAGTCCTGTTCCTCCCACATCCGCTCGAGCCGCGGACGGAACTCCTCGTCGACCAGGCGGTCCCACTCGTCGCCCTTGACCCCGCGTCCGCCCCAGTGAAGCTTGAAAAGGACGTGGAGGTCGAGGTGGGGGAAGACCTCTTCGAGTCCGACCGGGATCTCCCGCACCCCGAGGAAGGGAGGCTCCGGGATCGGGGTATCGATCCGGACTGCAGAACGGACCGAGTCGTCGTCGACCCCCGGACCGTCAGTTTCTTCCTTCGGCTTGGCCCTGAGTTCAGCGGCGGCCTCCCGAGATCGGGTCAGGAGTCCCTCGCGGGCCTCAGGGTCCATCAGCTCATCCATCGTGTCGAGGCCCTGGAAGGCGTCCTTGCAGTAGAAGACTCCCGGCTCGTAGATCTCTTCCGAATCCTTCCCGTGCGGATAGAGGGCCCGGCGACCGAAGTCCCGGTTGATCGCGGCCCCCCCGATCAGGACCGGGTAGTCGAGGCCCCGGTCATGGAGTTCCTGGATGCAGATCGGCATCTGCTTGGAGGTCGAGACCAGAAGTGCCGACAGTCCGATCGCGTCCGCGTCATGCTCCCGGGCCGCGTCGATTATCTGTTCGACCGGAACCTGTTTGCCGAGGTCGATCACGGTGTAGCCGTTGTTGGTCAGGATCGTGTTGACCAGCGATTTGCCGATGTCGTGGACGTCGCCGAAGACGGTCGCGATCACCACCTTGCCCTTCGTGTGTCCCTCGATCCGGTCGAGGTAGTTCTCCAGCCTCGCCACGGCCCGTTTCATCACCTCTGCCGACTGGAGGACGAACGGCAGGATCAGTTCGCCGGCCCCGAAAAGGTCACCGACCTCCTTCATCGCCGGCAGGAGTACCTCGTTCAGGGTCGGGACCGCGCCGATCTTCTCGACGGAGCGGTCGATCCACTCCTCGACACCATCTTTCTTCCGCCTGAGGATGTGCCAGTGGAGGGCCTCCTCCGGCGACATGTCGGCGGTGGGGTCCTCACCCTCGTCCTCTTCGCCCGACTCGCCCTTCGACTCGAAGTGGGCGACGAAACGTTCCAGTGCCTCGGGTGATCGGTTGAAGACGAGGTCGTCGGTCAGCTCCCGCTCGGCCTCGGGGATCTCGCTGTATGGGGTGATGTGATTCGGGTTGACCATCGCCAGGTCGAGTCCGGCCTCGACGGCGTGGTGGAGGAAGACCGAATTGAGTACGGCCCTGGCCTGGGGTGATACCCCGAAGGAGACGTTCGAGACCCCGAGCGAGGTCTTCACCCCGGGAAGCCGTTCCTTGATCAGCCGGATCCCCTCGAGTGTCTCGGTTGCCGACTCCCGCCACTCCTCGTCGCCGGTGGTCAGGGTGAAGGTGAGCGCATCGAAGATCAGGGCCTGCCGGTCGAGCCCATGCTCGTCGCAGGCGATCGAGACGATCCTCTCCGCCACCTCGAGCTTCCGCTCCGCAGTCTTGGCCATACCCTCTTCGTCGATCGTCAGTGCGATCACCGCCGCTCCGTGGGCGGTCGCAAGCGGCACGACCTCGTCCATTCGGTCCCGACCGGCCTCCAGGTTGACCGAGTTGACGATCGCCCGGCCCGGTATCTGCTCCAAAGCGGCCTTGATCACCTCGGGCTCGGTCGAGTCGACCTGGATCGGAGAGGGCTGGGTCAGCGAGATACGCTTGACGGTCTCCCTCATCTGCTCGGCTTCGTCGGGGCGCTCGACCAGGGCGACGCAAACATCGAGGACGTGAGCCCCGCCTTCGACCTGGTCCTCGGCTATTCCGACCAGCGAGTCGTAGTCGTCGGCGAGCAGCAGTTCCTTGGCCTGACGTGAGCCCTGGGAGTTCACCCGCTCGCCGACCAGCGTCGGCCTCGGTTCCTGGACGAGGTCGGTAGAGGTCATCATCGACGAGACCCGGGGTCGACCCGGCTCCGGCCTCGGGGCCGGTACCAGTCCAGAGACCCGCTCGGCGATCGCCGCGAT
>CAITDZ010000065.1 GCA_903891285.1 uncultured Solirubrobacterales bacterium | reverse complement strand
TCGAAACGGCCGACCGGGAAGGTGGGAGCGCTGATGGACAGGGTTGACGAACTCCTGGAGCTGTATGCGGCAGCGGTGAGGTCGGGGGACGCCGATCCGACTCCTTTCCTGGCCGAGGTCGAGGGCCCCGACCGGGACCGGCTGGAGCGACTGATCGAGATCCTCCTGATGGCGAGTCCGGTGGAAGAGGATGGGGAGCCCAGGGAGTGGGACCCCTCGGAATTTCGGGGATCGCTGGCAGAACGGATAGTCGGGGAGGTCATCGAGGAGACCCGTTGCCCCTCGGGGGAATGGCCGGAGCTGATCCCCGACCTGATGGCCGAACGGGAACTCGAGCGGGAGGCGGTGGTAGCTGAACTGGCCGAAGGACTCGGTGCCGAGGGTCCCGAACAGGTGGAGAAGGTGAGGGTCTACTTCCATGGGATGACGTGGGGGACGCTCGACGCACGGCGGGTTACCGACACCGTCCTCGATCGACTGGCCCAGATCCTCGATTCATCCCGGGATGCGCTCCGCCAGGCAGGGGAGGCAATCGGTCGGCGCCAGCCCGATCCGGCGGGTGGCGCGACCTTTGCCCGGAGGCCTTCCGTCGAGGCCCTCAACCTGGGACTCGAGGATTCCGGGGAGGGCGGGATGCGGAGTCCTTCGGCAGGGCCCGACGAGATCGATCGCCTATTCACCTCCCGTGAGGCGGACCGGACGTGACCCGCGACGACAAAGCGACTCGGGGCTGGGTCGAGGCCCGCGCCGGAGCGATTCTCGAGGGGGTCCCCGACTACATCTGGAACGGGGAAGAGCTCCCGGTCCCGGTGGAGAAGATCGTCTCGAATACCTTCGGTCTCCTGATTCGAGAGGTCGAGGACATGACCGAAGCCCCCGGACTCAGTGAGGAGCGGAGCACGAATGTTTCCGGACTGCTCCTGACCGGACCGGGGGAGATCTGGGTCAACGCGGCCGAGGCCCGCCAGTGGGAGGGGCGGAAACGTTTCACGATCTGCCACGAGCTGGGCCACTACGTAATCCATCAGGACAGCCTCGAGCCGACCGTCTTCTGTCGACGGATCGAGGTCGTGGACGAAGCAGAGCCTGGGCCGGTTGTGGACCCCAGGGCAGAGTTGGAACGAGAGGCTGATGCCTTTGCGGCAGCCCTGCTGATGCCGGCCGCGCTGGTCTCGGCGCGGCGGGTCGCACTCGACGACGACCTGGCAGCGCTCAGTGCGGAGTTCGGTGCCTCGGAGAAGGCGATGCGATACCGGCTCCAGGCGGTGCCAGCGACCGAGGGTTGAGTCAGGACGCCATGTCGGACCCGGCGGCGCTGGGTTCGAGGCGCTCCACCATCGACGAGTGTCTTCGGCCACCGTCGTCCCTCTTGACACCGCGATCTAGAGTCAGGCGGTCGCCGACCACGACGCACATCTCCTTCGCCCGGGTGATCGCCGTGTAGATCAGCGGTCTGGTGAGCATGCCGGTGTTGGCCCTCTGGCAGACGAAGACGACGACCGGGATCTCGCAGCCCTGCGACTTGTGGACCGAGATCGCGTAGGCGAGCTTCAGGTCACGGGCCTCCTCGTAGGGGAGGACCACGGTCTCCCCGCTGTCCGTCTCGAGAACCAGCGAGCCGTCCTCGGGGTCGTCTTCGACCAGGAAGCAGATAGTCCCGTTCATCAGGCCGATCTCGTGGGCGTTGCGGGTCTGGATCAGCCTGTCGCCGAGCCTGAAGCGACCCTCGAAGGCCGGTCTGCCGTTCGGGTTCAGTCGTTCCTGGAGACGTTCGTTGAGCGCATCGATCCCAGCCTCACCCCGGTAGACCGGGGCGAGGACCTGGGCGTCCCGGCTCGGATCGAGGTCGAGTCCGGCCGAGACCCTTTCGGCGACCAGCTCGATGACGGAATCGGCCACCTGGTCGGGCGACGGCCGATCGAGGAAGAAGAGGTCGGTCTGTTGCTCGCTGGTGGGTTCGAAGTCAGGTGCCTCGCCGGCATTCACCTGGTGGGCCGCAGTGATGATCATCGACTGGGCCGCCTGACGAAAGATGTGGGTCAGTCGGGTCGCCGGGACCAGGCCCGACTCGATCAGGTCGGAGAACGGCTTTCCAGCTCCGACCGGTGGCAGCTGGTCGGCATCGCCGACGAGCACCAGGTGGGTCTCGTGGGCAACGCCTCGCAGGAGGACCTCGAACATACGGAGGTTGATCATCGATGCCTCATCGACCACGATCAGATCGGCCGGGAGCGTTCTTCCCGGACCGAAGCCCGGTTCGCTTCCCGGTCGCCACTCGAGCAGTCTGTGGACCGTGAAGGCCTCCACGCCGGTTGCCTCCGACATTCGCCTGGCGGCACGGCCGGTCGGGGCCGCCAGCAGAACGCGTAGGTCGGCCCCCTTTGCTGCGCGGACCAGCTCCCGGGTACAGACCGTCTTGCCCACTCCCGGACCACCCGTGATCACCGAGACTCGGGAGGTGAACGCCCCCTCGACCGCCCGCCACTGCTCCCCCGTCAGCTCGGTCCCCTCGGGAGGTGCGGGTTCGAGGTCGAGCCAGGCCGGCTCCCCCGCACGCTCGATCAGGTCGTTGGCGCACCACCTCTCCCGGGCGAGGGTGCTCTCGCGATAGAGGCGATCGCCGTCCGATGCCAGCCCGGGGCCGGCGAGGATCACCTCCTCCGAGGGGGCCCGCTCGAGCAAGCCCTCCAGGCCGCTCGCCACCTCCGGCATCGGGAGATGGGTGTGACCGCGCTTCTCCCCTTCGGCAAGCAGGTAGAGGGTCGCAGCCTGGGCCCTCCGGTCGGAATCCGGTGGCACTCCGGCCTCGAGGGCGATCGCATCCGCCCTTCGGAATCCAACCCCCTCCACCTCGGTCAGGGAGTAGGGGTCCTCACGGATCACGGCCAGCGCCCGATCACCGAACCTCGAATGGATTCTCTGGGCGAGGTGGGCCAGTCCGAGCGGGGCCAGCTGGACGTAGAGGTCCCGAACGGCCCGCGACTCGACCCAGCTC
>CAITDZ010000064.1 GCA_903891285.1 uncultured Solirubrobacterales bacterium | reverse complement strand
TGGTTCCGAACCACCATCGCTCCGCGCCTCGCCTTGTCAGGCGCGTCGGAACCGCCTTCCAGCGGTCTTTCGGAAAGGCCCTCGGGGAAACCCGGGGGCTTTTCTATTTGCCCAAGACCCCGGCCATCGCCTCGGGCTCGATCCCCAGGGTCCGCAGGTCGGCCGGGCCGGTGGGGGAGGCCATCGAGACCTGCATCAGCTCGACCTCCTGCCAGGTCGCGCTTACCCCCGGTCCGGCGAGGGTTCGGATCCCCTCCAGCACTCCCCGGGCGACCGGCATCGGCACCCGGATGATCGGCCGAGGACGGGAGGCGAGTGAGGCAAGTAGTTCGGTGATCTCGGCATAGGTCAGCGTCTCCGGTCCGGCCAGGTCGACGTGGTCAGGCGCCTCGTCCCGATCGAGGCAGGCGACCACCGCCTCGGCTGCGTTCCTCGACCAGACCGGCTGGAACTCGGCCCTGCCCGACCCGACCACCGGGATGAAGGGGATGTAGGAGAGGCGGTCGATCAGTTCGATCCAGGGGTCGCTCCGGTCGAAGACCAGGGAGGGTCGGAAGACCGTCGTCTCGAGGGAGGAGGCATCGACTGCTGCCTCCCCGGTCCACTTCGACCTCATGAACCGGGTCTTCTGGACGGGCGATGCCCCGAGCGCGCTGAAGAATAGGAACCTCTCGGCCCCGACTGATTCCGCCCCCTCGACCAGTCGGGCCGTTGCGAGGCCGTTCAGCTCCTCCAGTGGCACACCGGGCTGGTCCCGCATCGTCCCGGCAAGGTGGATCACCGTGTCGACCCCTCGCAGTGCCTGGCGGAGCATGTACGGGTCGGAGAGTTCCTTCAGGTCCCCCATCACGATCTGGACGTCGACCCGCATGTCGCCCAGGCGCGATGGCTCCCGGACCAGGCACTTCACCCGCTCACCACGCTCGACGAGCATCGGCAGGAGCTGGGAGCCGACCCCACCGGTCGCCCCCGTGAGGAGGATCAAATCCCGCTTCCCCGCCGTCCGAGCATCGCGATCAATCCTAGTTGCCGGTGGGCTGCGCCGATCGGGCTCCCGGCGTAGGGAGACCTAAGTCTTCGAGGCCCGGGCAGGAGATCCGATCCGTAAGATGAAGACGAGTCCTGTTGGAGGCAGTGGCCTCCGGGGATCGAGGAAACGACCGGGAGTGAACCCCTCATGAGCTATGTAATCGCAGAGCCCTGCATCGGAACCAAGGACAACTCGTGCGTCGAGGTCTGTCCGGTGGACTGCATCCACCCGACCCCCGACGAGCCGGGATACGAAGAGGCCGAGATGCTCTTCATCGACCCCGACGAGTGCATCGATTGCGACGCCTGCGTCGAGGCCTGTCCGGTCGACGCCTGCTTCGCCGAGGACCAGCTCCCGTCGGAGTGGGTCCACTACGCCGAGAAGAACGCCGAGTACTACAAGAACCGCGGCTGACCCTCCGGGCCTCCGGGTCTGGCACTAACCCCTGTAGCGCGGGTCCTGGCAGCCGGCCTTCCAACCACCCTCCAGGCGTGCGTTCTCCCGGGCCCTCCCTCCGGACCCGTCAACCCAGCTAACGCACCGATCGCACTCAGTCAGGCGGGGGATCGGGCAGGTGCTCCCGCCTACCCCTCCAGTTCCCACTCGCACCTACCCGACCCCCCTGCCATGAACTCCCGGTTGGTTCGGTCTTCACCCCTCCAAGCACTGGCTCCCCGTGCGCGGGAGGTAGACGGGGGATGTGCTCACCGAGGAGGGGACGACGAGGGTGAGTGCGCCCCCGGCTGCCAGGACCCGCGCCCGAGGGATGAGTGATGACCCGGAGACACGAATCGAGCCGGAAGGGTTGGTTGACGGATCCGAAGGAGGGAGGTAAGGAGGACCCGGAGGGGAGTGGGCTACTGGATGATCGGGAGCTCGCGAGCGTTCTCGCCGAGGGCCGGCGGTTCCGGCGCGGGCGGCAGGTCGCTCTGGAGCATCGGCAGTTCCTGGGGGGTCGAGGCGAGGATCTTCTTTGCAATTCCGATGAT
>CAITDZ010000063.1 GCA_903891285.1 uncultured Solirubrobacterales bacterium | reverse complement strand
GGATCCCCCAGCCCCAGGCTGCCCTGGCTCGCGGCTTCGTCCTCGGGCAGGACCAGGCGATCGAGCCCGAGGTCACCGATCGCTTCAGGGATTCGGGCCTCGCCCACCTTCTTGCAGTCAGTGGCCAGAACGTGATGCTGCTCCTCCTGCTCGCCTGGGTGGTGCTCTCCGTGCTCGGAGTCCCCCTCCCGTTCCGGTATCCCGTCCTCGCGGCGCTGGTCTGCCTCTACGTGCCTCTGGCCGGGAGCGGGCCCTCGATCCATCGAGCCGGAGTCATGGGGCTGGCCGGACTTGCGGCGGCCTCCGCTGAAAGACCGCTCGACAGGGTCTTTCCGGTCGTCCTTGCGGCGGCCCTCACCCTCGGCCTCAACCCCTTCTCGGCAGGAGATGTCGGTTGGCAGCTCAGTTTCGCCGCGGTGGTCGGGATCCTCGCCCTCGCCCGACCGATCTCTGAACGACTCTTCGAGTTCCTCGACGGGCGAGCCGGGCGGTTCGGTGAACCGCTCTCGCTCGGCGTCTCCGTGACCGTCGCGGCGACCCTCGCGACCCTGCCGCTGATCGGCTTCCACTTCGGCAGGCTCCCACTCGGAACGGTCGCAGCCAACCTGCTTGCGCTCCCGGCCGTCGCCCCTTCGATGTGGCTAGGGATGCTTGCTGCCACGATCGGCCAGCTCGCCCCGTGGCTCGCCCTGCCGTTCAACCTCGCCAACTCGGTCCTGTTGGCCTTCATCGGCTGGATCGCCTCCCTTTTCGGCGGGGCCGGACAGGTCCTCGATACTGGCGGGGGAACGGCCACCCTTGCCGGCGGAGCAGTCGCCGCGGCCTTCCTCGCATTCCTGATCCTCCGGCGACCGATCTGGGCCTGCGCCCTGATCGGACTCAGCCTTGTGCTTCCGGTCGGGGGAGTGCTGGTCGGATCGAAGGGGGCGCTGCCCCCAGCACCGGCCGGAGGCATCGCCGTCGACACCCTCGACATCGGCCAGGGGGATGCGATCCTGGTCAGGACGCCATCGGCCGACCCGATCCTCGTCGATACCGGCCCCCCGGGCGGTGACGTTGCAGAGGCGATCGGCGAATCGGGAGGTGGCCGACTCGGTGCACTCGTCCTTACCCATCTCGACCGCGATCATGTCGGTGAGTTCGACCGGGTCCTCGAGCGGTTCGAGGTCGGTTCGGTGCTGGCCGACCAGGCGACCACTGCGATGAGGGCGGCTATTCGATCCGAGGGGGCGGCTTTTCGCCGGATCGGTACCGGGGACCTCTTTCGGCTCGGCCCGGCGGAGGTGGAAGTCCTCTGGCCCCCTCTTGGGACCTCCGACACGGTTCCGGGCGACCGGAACGCCCGCTCAGTCGTGCTGCTGATCCGGATCGCAGGCCGGACCATCCTGCTCACAGGCGATGCCGAAGCCGAGCTGGTGCCGCTCGATCCCGGACCGGTCGACGTCCTCAAGGTGGCACACCACGGCAGCGAGGACATCGGCCTCCCGGACTTCCTGGCGAGTACCGGACCGGCAGTCGCACTGATCTCTGCCGGGGAAGGAAACCCGTATGGCCACCCCGTCGAATCGACCACTTCCGCATTGCGGAAGGTCGGCTCCACTACCTTTCGGACCGACCGGGATGGCTCGATCTCGGTCCTGGTCGAGCCTTCAGGCCGGATAACGGTCGAAAAGAGCGGCTGAGGCTCTTCGGGCCGCCGCCGAAACGGCGACAATGGAAGTGTGCCGGACCAGATCAAGCCCGTCTACCTGATCCACGGTTCAGACCTGGCCAAGGTGGACCTCGCCAGGTCCCGTCTGCGGGACCGGGCCCTCTCGGAGGGTGGCGATGCGGCCATCGAGGTCTTCGAGCCGGCCGAGGGTCGGGGCAGCCCCGACGCCGAGGCGCTCGCCGTTGCCCTCGGGGCGATGAGCCTGGTCTCCGGGCGCCGCTACCTGCTCGCCGACGGAATCGAGAAATGGGGCAAACGGCAGGCCGGGACCGTGGTCGAGGCGATCCCGGGAATGGACGGGGAGACCTGCCTGGTGCTGATCAGCAGGGGCAAGGTCCCGCCCGGAATCGCCGAGGCCGTCAAGGCCGCCGGGGGCGAGATCCGCTCCTTCGACGCCCCGAGCGGAAACGAACTGCCACCCCACCTGGTCGAGGAGGCGGTCCGGCGGGGTTTCGAGCTCGATCCCGAGGCAGCCCGATTCCTGGTGGCCCACCTGGGGGAGTCGCCGACAAGGCTCGGAAACGAGCTGGATCGCCTCGCCCTCTGGGCCGGCCAGGGCGGCCGGGTCGAGGTCGAGGACCTGGAGGGAATGGTCGCCGACCTGACCGAGACCAGCATCTTCGCCCTTGGGGATGCCCTGGTCGCGGGCGACAGGGGTCGCGCACTCGGGACCTCCTCGAAACTTCAGGCCCAGGGTGCCTCGGTCACCTCTCTCGTCTATCCGACCGCCGCCGCTGTTCGGCGTGCCCACCGGGCCGTCTCACTGCTCGAGGCGGGTGAACCACCGAAGGCGGTCGAACAGGCGATCGACCTCCCCCCGTTCCTGGTCAGGCGCCTGATCGAATCAGTGAGGGGTGCATCTCCGGACGCCCTCCGAAGTGCGTCGATCGCACTGGCCGACCTCGAGCTCTGGACCAGGGGAGGAGCCGATTATCCGGACGGCCTTGCACTCGAACTCGCCATGGTGGCTGCCACGGCCGATGTCTGAACCTGTACCGGCCTGCCCCGGCGGTCAGGAACTGGCGGCGAGGCGTGCAGCCTTCGCCTTCTTGCGCGCCCCGTTGTTCCTGTGGAGGGCGCCCTTGCTCACGGCCTTGTCGATCTTCGACACAAGGAGACGGTGTTCCTCGGCAATCTTGCCCGAGTCCCCGCCCTCGACAGCCTCCTCGAGCCGGCGGAAGTGCGTCTTCACGGTCGAGGTGAGGCGGCGGTTCTCGACCCGCTCACGCTCGGTCCTGACGATCCTCTTCTTCTGTGAGGCGATGTTTGCCATGGCATCTGCCGCCCCGTCGGGCCCCTTCCGGGACTCGTCGAGGGGTCGCGGACTATACCGATAGGAGAGATGGCCCGGGAAGGCAGGAAAGGAGGGGACGGAGTGGACCGAGAGGAGGTCGACCCGCTCGAATCGTTCGAGCGGGCGGCCCGGCGGGCCGAGCAGGCCCTCGATCGCCTCGAGGGCGGGTCGGCAACCCCCCGGGGGGAGGCCGGGACCGAGGGGCTTCAGGCCCCGGCCGGGCGTGAAGCAGGTTTCTGGACTGCACGCGGCGAGCTTGCCGAGGAGGGTGGGGTCTCGAGCCCCCTGGTCTCGGAGGTGGTGGAGGCGGCCCGGGAGGAATCCGGAGGCGGGGTTGCTCCGACCGGCGAAGCGGATGGGGATCGGCCTCGGGGTGGCCACCTCGTGCGGTCGACCGCCTTCTTCTCGGTCGCGACGGCTGCCTCACGGGTCGCCGGCCTCGCCCGGGAGGTGGTCGCTGCGGCGCTGTTCGGCATCTCCGGCCCGATGTCGGCCTTCACCGTTGCATTCCAGGTACCCAACTTGATCCGGGCCCTGTTCGCGGACGCGGCGCTCCAGCCGGCCTTCGTGCCCGTATTCACCGAGCAGCTCGGTCGGGGCAAGGTATTCGAGGCATTCCGCCTCGCCTCGACCCTGCTCCTTCTGGTGGTGATGGTCCTCGGGGCGATCTCGGCTCTCTTCATCATCGGAGCCGGACTGATCATGCCCCTCTTCGCCCCCGGGTTCGACCCGTTCGTCGAGGGCCTGATGGTCGTGATGTCCCAGATCATGTTCCCGATCCTGGTCCTGCTCGGGGCGTCGGGCGTGGTGGTCGGGATCCTCAACAGCTACGACCGATTCGGTGCATTCGCGATTTCGCCCCTTTTCTGGAACCTGACGATCATCGCGGTGGTGGTCATCGGGGTACCGATGCTTCCCGAGGACCAGCGGATCTACGCCTACGCGATCGGGGTGGTCGCCGGCACGGTCGTCCAACTCGCGATCCAGACCTGGGACCTTCGGAACACCCCCTTCCGGATGACCCTCAAGTTCGACTTCCGCGATCCGAAGCTGCGTCGGGTGCTGATCCTGATGCTGCCGGTGACCCTCAGTCTCGGGCTGGTCAACTTCAACCTCGTCATCAACAGTTTCTTCGGCAGCCTCGTCAGCGAGCAGGCGCCCGCAGGTATCGACAAGGCCTTCCGGATCTACCAGCTGCCCCAGGGGATCTTTTCGGTTGCGATAGCGACCGTGATCTTCCCGACCCTGGCCAGGTTCGCCAACAGCCGCGACTTCACAAACTTGAGGCGAACCCTCGGCAAGGGGATGCGTCAGGTCGTCTTCATCCTGCTGCCGGCGACCGCGGCGATTCTGGTCCTGGCGGACCCGATGATCCGCCTCGTCTACCAGCGGGGGGAGTTTGGGCCGGAGCAGACCGTCCTGGTCGCCACCGCCCTGTTCTGGTTCGCCTTTGCCCTGCCGACCAACGGGCTCTACCTGTTGCTCAGCCGAGCCTTCTTCGGCCTCCAGCAGCCATGGATCCCGACTGCGGTGGCCGGCCTCAACCTCGCTGTAACGGCTGGACTCGCCTGGGCCTTCTACGAGCCGTACGGAGTCGCCGGGATCGTCGCGGCCACCGCGATCGCAACTGCGCTGTCGGTGTTCTTCCAGGCCCTCCTGATCCGACCCCGGATCGGTGGCCTCGAGGCACTCCCCCTGCTGGTGACGACTTTGAAGACGGCCATCGCCTCCCTCGTCCTGGCGGTGGTCTGCTGGCAGGTCTGGGAGCTGAGCGACCGGTTGCTGGGTTCGGGAACGCTCGCCGACGCGATCGGACTGGCCGCTGCCCTCGGCCTCGGCGGCCTGGCCTACGTGGCGAGCTGTCGCCTGCTCAGGGTCGGTGAGCTCGACGAGGTTTTCGCCGTCTTCAGGAGGCCGGCCTGAGCGCCCTCGGATACCTCGGTTCGCTGCTCGCCCTCGTCTCCCTGGTGCTGGCCGCCGGGGCCCTGGGCACCCTCCTGGCGAGACGACTTGTTCCCGGTTGGACGGGTGGCCCGTTGACGCTGGCCGCCCTGGTCGCCTCGCTCGCCTCGGTGACGGTGGTCGCGATGCTGGTCGGCCTGCCCGGACTCCTTTCCTCCTGGGTGGTGGTCCTCGTACTCGCTCTGCTCGCGGTTGCCGTCGCCCTGCTGGTTCCGGACCCTCCCGGAGCCGAGGGCGATGGCGAAGCCGCGGGCACGCCAGATAGGGCGACCGGGGGCCAGGTAGCCCTCGCGGCGCTTCCGGTCGGCCTCGGCCTCGCTGCCTCACTCACCGGCGCCTGGGATCGGGTCGGGACCGGGATGACCGGGTTCGACTCGACCTGGTACCACGGCCCGATCGCGGCCGAGATGGCCCGCACCGGGGAGACCTTCTCCCTCCATTTCACGACTCCCCAGTTCCTCACCTGGTTCTACCCGCACGGTTCGGAGTTGCTCCATTCGGTCGCCGGGTCCGCCTGGGGAGGGGACTTCCCCTCGCTCTTCCTCAACTCGGCCTTCCTCGCCGGCTCGCTGTTCGCGGCCTGGGTGATCGCCAGACCGTTCGGCGGGATTGCCGGTCCGGTTTCCGTGGCAGGGGTTGCCCTCGTCCTCGGCTGCTCGGCCGCCTTTGCCGACCAGTTCGGGGAGGCCCGGAACGACCTCGCCGGGGCCTTCTTCCTGCTGGCGGGGATTGCGGCCCTGGTCACGCGGGAGCGGTCGTCCGATCAGGGCCTGGGGAGCGCCCTGCTGGTCGGCCTCGCTGCCGGCATGGCGGCGGGGACCAAACTCAACTTCATCCCCGCCGCGGTCGTCCTCGTGATCGGACCCGCGGTGCTCGCCACCTCTGGAAGCCGGCTCAGGACCCTCGGCGTCACGGTCGGGGGAGGGCTCCTGACCGGAGGGTTCTGGTACCTGAGGAACCTCGTCGAAGGGGGGAATCCGCTCCCCTGGACCGCCGGCGACCGCCTGATCGGGATAGAGCTGCCCGGGCCGGTCCAGGAGACGGGTGGGCGAGAGGCCGGTTCCGTCCTGGATTACGCCCTGGATGGAACGGTCATCTCGGACTGGTTCGTCCCGGGCCTGGCCGACGGATTCGGCCCCCTCTGGCCGATCGTCCTGTTGCTCGGCCTCGCCGGGGTGGCCCTCGCCCTGTTCCGTCCGGCCTCGGCAGCGGTCAGGCTGCGCGCGGTGGTCGCCCTGGCCGTGATCCTCGCCTGGCTGGTTGGCCCGACCTCGGCCTCTGGCCCCGCGGGCGAGCCGCTCGGCTTCGTCTCGGGGCTTCGGTATCTGGTACCGGGGCTGGCGATCGGGTTCGCCCTGCTAGGTCCGGCCATCCGCGCCTGGGGGGCCCGGGTCGGCTGGGCGGTCCTCGGTGCGATCGCGATCCTCTCCCTGGTCAGCGTCTTCGACGGCCGTACCTGGGATTGGGTCGGCATCGCGATCTTCGTCCTGGTCCTGGCGCTGACCTTCGCCTTCGTCGCATGGAACGCCCTGAACCTTCGCGGGACCGCCTGGCCCAGTCGTGGCTATCTGGTCGCTGCCGCGCTGGCCGGTGCTGCCGCCCTCATGGTGGTCGGTTTCCAGATTGCCTCGAGATACGACCGTGATCGGTATCGGGAGCCGTCTTTCACCGTGGCCGGCCTCGACCGGGCGTTCGCCTGGGCCGACTCGGTCGGTCCAGGCTCGGTCGCGACCACTGCCACCCGCTCCTATCCCTTCAGGGGTGACGACCTATCCCGTCGGGTCGAGTTCCCGGGGGTGAGGACTGCCTCCGGAGGCCTGATCGAGGCCGAGGACTGCCGGACCTTTCGTCGTCGGGTCAATGCGGGCCGGTATCGGTACCTGGTCCTCTCCCTGGATCGCGAGGGCGTTGCCCGCGACTATCCGGAAGAGGTCGCCTGGATCGCCGGCGACCCGGCCGCAAGGCCAGTCTTCCGCCAGCCCCCGACCGCAGTGTTCGAGCTGGATGGTCGCCTCGATCCGGATGGCTGCCGGTGAGCGGCTCCTGTACCCCGCCATACTTGGGTCGACTCCCTCACTCCGGGGCCGTCGGGCAGCGCCCGGGCCGGCAGCCGGCCCGCTAACGGGGGCGCCCAAACATGGAACGGATCAGGAACTTCTCGATAATCGCCCACATCGACCACGGCAAGTCGACCCTTGCCGACCGGATCCTCGAGCTGACCGGGGCGGTCGACCCCAAGAAGATGCGTGAGCAGGTCCTCGACTCGATGGATCTGGAACGGGAGAGGGGAATCACGATCAAGGCCCAGGCGGTCCGGGTCGATTTCGAGGCGGCGGATGGAAATGCCTACCACCTCCACCTGATCGACACGCCCGGCCACGTCGACTTCTCCTATGAGGTCTCGAGGAGCCTCGCTGCCTGCGAGGGCGCCCTGCTGGTGGTCGATGCCGCCCAGGGCGTCGAGGCCCAGACGGTCGCCAACACCTACCTGGCGATCGAGAATGGACTGGAGCTGATCCCGGTCCTCAACAAGGTCGACCTCCCGGGGGCCGAGCCGGAACGGGTCGCCGCCGAGGTTTCCGAACTTCTCGGGGTCGACCCCGAGGGCATCCTGAGGATCTCCGCCAAGACCGGTGAGGGTGTACCCGAGGTCCTCGAGGCGATAGTGGAGCGGATCCCACCCCCGGGAGGGGATCCGGAAGCCCCGCCCCGGGCCCTCATCTTCGACTCCGAGTTCGACCAGTACCGGGGTGTGGTCGCCTACGTCAGGATGGTCGACGGGGCCTTCGCCAAGGCCCAGTCGGTCGAGGCGATGCAGACCGGAACGGTCGCCGAACTGGATGACATCGGTTTCTTTCGGCCCGAGATGTCCCCAGAGACCGAAATCACGACCGGCGAGGTCGGCTACGTGATCACCGGGATAAAGGATGTGGCGAAACTCCGGGTAGGTGACACCCTGACCGATCTCGCCCTGCCGGCCGCCGAGCCCCTGGCCGGCTACCGCGAGGTGAAGCCGATGGTCTTCTGTGGACTGTTCCCGATCGATACCGACCGTTACGAGGACCTGCGGGACGCCCTCGACCGTATGGGCCTGAACGATGCAGCCCTCAGCTGGCAGCCCGAGACCTCGGATGCCCTGGGTTTCGGTTTCCGCTGTGGCTTTCTCGGCCTTCTCCACATGGAGATCGTCCGGGAGAGGCTCGAGCGCGAGTATGGGCTGGAGCTGCTCGCGACCAGCCCGACCGTCCGCTACCGGGTCGAGCTGGCCGACGGGTCCGAGGTCGAGATGAGGAGCCCGGCCGAGATGCCCGACCCCGGCACGATCAACTCGATCTTCGAGCCCTGTATCCGGGCGACGATAATCGCACCGGCCGACTACGTGGGGCCGGTGATGGAGCTCTGCCAGTCGAAGCGTGGCGAGCACGTGGACATGGACTACCTGAGCACCGATCGGGTCCAGATCCGGTACGACCTGCCGCTAGCCGAGGTCGTACTCGACTTCTTCGACCAGCTCAAGTCCTCGACCAAGGGATACGCCTCGCTCGACTACGAGCCGATCGGCGACCGCGAGTCCGATCTGGTCAAGGTCGACGTCCTCTTGGCCGGTGACCGGGTGGACGCGCTCTCGGTCATCGCCCACCGCGACGCGGCCTACGCCCAGGGGAAGGCCCTCGTCGAAAGGCTCCGGAAGACGATTCCGCGCCAGCAGTTCGACATCGCCGTCCAGGCTGCGGTCGGATCGCGGATCCTCGCGAGGGAGACCGTCAAGGCGGTGAGGAAGGACGTCACCGCGAAGCTCTACGGGGGTGACGTGACCCGGAAGCGGAAGCTCCTCGAGAAGCAGAAGAAGGGCAAGAAGCGGATGAAGAACGTCGGCCGGGTCGAAGTCCCCCAGGAGGCATTCCTGACCGTGCTCGAGATAGACGACTGAACCCCAGCCCGGTGGTGCGGTGCTAGGTTGGCGCCGATGGAGCTCGAGACCGCGGCAGTCGGCAAGTCGTTTCCTCCCTTCGAATACGAAGTGGGGAGGGAAAAGATCCGGGAGTACGCGATCGCCCTCGGTTTCGACGATCCGATCTACCTCGACCCCGGAGCTGCACGCGAGGCAGGTTTCAGGAATGTCGTTGCCCCGCCGATGTTCTGCGTCGTCTACTCGGCCGGAGCGATGGCCCCGGCGATCTTCGACCCCGAGGTCGGAATGGACTTTGCCCGCATGGTCCACGGTGCCCAGAGCTTCGACTGGTCCGAGCCGGTCTGTTCAGGGGACCTGATCACCACCACCGCGAGTTGTGCCTCGATCGAAGAGCGTGACGGCAAGGGCTTTTACGTATTCGAGTCGGTCTCGGTCAACGGGGAGGGCGCCGAGACCGTCCGTGGCACCTGGACCAACATCGTGAGGGGAGAGTGATGGCCGCCCCGGCAGCCGAGGGCGACGCCATCCCGGGCCTCACCGTTACCCCCGACCGGTACCTGCCGGTTCGGTACGCCGGTGCATCGGGGGATTTCAACCCGATCCACGTCGACCAGGAGTTCGCCAAGTCGGTCGGCCTGCCCGGTGCGATCCTCCACGGCCTCTACATGATGGGGCTGGTCTCCAGGGCCGCGACGGACTTCGCCGATGGGGATCCTCGTCGACTCGAGTCACTCTCGGTCCAGTTCCGCGGGATGGGATTTCCCGAGGAGGAGATCTCGGTAACCGGCAGAGTGACCTCGGCCGACGGCGATCGGGTCGAACTCGACCTGGTGGCGACCCAGGGCGACCGTGAGGTGATCCGGAACTCGACCGCCACGGTCCGGGCCTGAACCCCCGGATCCCGCATCACCGGCCCGGTACCGACCGGCCGTAGAATCCGTTTCGTGCTCTCACCCCGTCAGGAGACCGTGCTCGGCCTCGTCGTCGAGCAGTACCTCGAGACCGGCCGTCCGGTCGGCTCGAAGGCGATCGCATCGTCACCCCGGCTCGACTGCAGTCCCTCGACGGTCAGGGCCGAACTCGCTGCGCTCGAGGAGCAGGGCTGTCTGAGCCACCCGCATACCTCCGCCGGAAGGGTCCCGACGGATCGCGGCTACCGGGAGTACGTAGAGGCGCTCGCCTCGGAAGTCGAGCGGGCCCCGGCGGAGCCGGCCGGACTCGACCTGCTCCGGCTCAGGGAGGAGGCCGATGCCGCGATGCGGGAGGCGACCGCAGCCCTCTCCCAGATGACCGACCTGCTCGCCCTGGTGGTCGCTCCGCCGATCGGTACCGCGACGATCCACAGGGTCGAGGCCCTCTTGCTCCGGCCGGACACGGTGATGGTCGTGGTGATCAGTTCTGCCGGCGACGTGACCAAGCGGGCCTTCACCTTCCCGTCAGAGGTCGATCCCGGGCTGGTCGAATGGGCATCGAGCTACCTGAACGAGGTCCTTGCCGGGACCGACGTCGGGGCTCGACGGATCGCCTCGCTGCTCTCCGACCCGACCCTCGGGAAGGCCGAGTCCGAGTTCCTCGGTCGTCTGGCGCCGGCCGTATTCGATCTCGAACGGACCGATGAACCGGCCCTCTACATCGAGGGCACGGGGCGGCTGCTCGAGTCCGGACGGGCGGCCGATCTGCCCGAGGTCGATCGACTGATGACCGCCCTCGAGCAACGTGCAGCGGTGCTCGGGATGATGCGTTCGGCGATCGACGAGCGCTCGGTCTTCCTCTGGATCGGCGGGGAGAACCCCCGGCCGGAACTCCGTTCGGTCAGCGTCGTCGGGGCCAACTATGGCCTGCCCCACCGGAATCTCGGTTCGGTCGGCGTAGTCGGGCCGACCAGGATGGATTACGAGACCGCCATCGCGGCCGTCCGTGAGGCTTCGACGGAACTCTCGCGATACTTCGAGCACGTCTACGGATGACCGTTCGCGACTACTACGAAGTCCTCGGCGTCGGCCGGGACGCATCCGACAGCGAGATAAAGCGGGCCTTTCGCCAGATCGCCCGAGAGCTGCACCCGGACGTCAACGACCATGACCCACAGGCGGAGGAGAAGTTCAAGGAGGCAGCCGAGGCCTACGAAGTGCTCTCCGACCAGGAGCGTCGGAGCACTTACGACCGGTTCGGTCCGGAAGGCCTGCGCAGCTCGGGCTTCGATCCTCGTAGCGCTTCATTCGGATCGTTCGAGGACCTGTTCAGCGCTTTCTTCGGGGGCTCGGGGTTCGGACAGCGCGGTCCGGCGCCGGGAGCCGATGTAGCAGTGCGGGAGCGAATATCCCTCGACGACGTGCTCGAGGGTGCCGAGCGGGAGGTCGAGTTCGAGGCGGTCGACACCTGCCCGGACTGCCGGGGCAACGGTGCCGAGCCCGGGACACCGATCTCCGAGTGCCCGGAGTGCGGTGGCTCCGGTGAGCGCAGATCCGTCGCCTCGACCCCGTTCGGTCGGATCGTCAGGGCGAGCCCCTGTCCCGCCTGTGGAGGCGGCGGGCGGGCCGCAGAGTCACCGTGCAGGGAGTGCTCGGGGCTCGGCCGCAAGCACACCCGGAAGGCGTGGAAGGTGACCATTCCACCCGGGATCGAGGACGGCCAGAGCATCCGGGTTGCGGGGGCCGGTCACGCCGGTGAACCGGGCGCCCACTCGGGCGACCTGTACGTGACGGTCGAGCTGGTCGATGACCGCTTCACCCGCGACGGGCGCGACCTCGTCTCTGCGGCGACGATCGACGCGACGCGAGCGATGCTCGGAGGTGAGATCGAGGTCGAGACGATCGACGGACCGGTCGAGGTCGAGGTAGAGCCCGGTACCCAGCCAGGCGCCGAGAAACGCCTTCGGGGGCACGGCCTCCCCGAGCTCGGCGATTCCACTCACCGTGGCGACCACCGGATCCTCTTCGACGTCCTGGTGCCCGGAGCCCTCGACGAGGAGCAGCGTGGACTCGCGGCCCGTCTCGACGAGAGCCTCACCGACGAGAACCGGGAACAGGCGGGCGGCTCCTTCGTTTCCCGGCTCAGACGGTGGCGCCAGGGTCGGGGCTAGCTTGATCAGGCTCTCCGTCCGCTGCCGGCCCGAGCAGGCCGAGTTCGTGCTCGCCGAGCTTTCCGTACTCGCCCCGGGAGGGGTGGAACAGGTCGACGGTGGTGACTCGGTCGAGTTCGCGATCTACGGAGCGGAAGGGGAACTGCCCGAGGTGGGGGATCTCGAGGCCAGTCTGGGCGGCTCGAGGGTCGCGCTCTCCTCCTCCAGGGTCGACGAGGGCTGGGAGACGAGGTGGAAGGAGTTCCATCAGCCGGTGACCGTGGCTTCCTCGAGTGGAGCGAGCTCGATTTGGATCGGGCCACCGTGGTCCGAGATTCCGGGCGAGGAGGCCGTGGTGATCGACCCCGGGATGGCCTTCGGAACGGGAGCGCACCCGACCACCCGGATCTGCCTCGCCTTCCTGCTCGACCTCGCTGAGCGTGGCGACGCCCGGGGCACCCTCGCCGACATCGGCACCGGTTCGGGGGTTCTCGCGATCGCAGCTGCCCGGCTCGGCTTCGATCCGGTGTTCGCCCTCGACAGCGAGCGAGCGGCGGTCGAGGCGACCGTGGCAAACGCCTCCCTGAACGGAACGGAACCGGTCATTTCCCAGTTCGATCTGAGGTCCGAGCCCTTGCCCGATGCCGTGACCCTGGTGGCCAACCTGACCGGACCGCTTCTGAGCACCCTTGCCGGGTCCATGGTCGACGGCAAACTCCCCGCCAGGATTGCCTGTTCGGGCTTCCTCGAGGCCGAGCGTGAAAGGGTCGGGGATTCGTTCGGGAGCCTCGGATTCAAACCGACGGCAACCGGCGAGTCGGAGGGCTGGTCGGGCCTTCTCCTCGAAACGTGAACCAGGCCAAGCAGACAAGCGCGGGACTCGGCACGGGCCGTCCGATCGGCCTGATCGACTCAGGTGTCGGGGGCCTTACGGTCCTTCACGAATGCCTGATCTCGCTTCCGGGTGAGGATTTCCTCTACCTCGGCGACAGCGGACACTTCCCCTACGGCACTAAGTCCAGGGAGGAGCTCCGCCAACGGACCGCCGACGTGACCCGATACATGCTCGATCGGGGCGTCAGCCTGCTGGTCGTCGCCTGCAATTCGGCGACGGCCGCCGCCGCCGATTCGATCACCGAGCTCGCTGCCGGGGAAGGGGTCGACACCGTGACCGTGATCGGCCCGGAGGCCGAGATAGCGGCCTCGATCTCCGACTCGGGTCGGATCGGGGTCCTCGCAACACCTGCGACGGTCTCCAGCGGGGCCTACCGGAAGGCGCTCGAGGGCCTCGGCCGACCCCTCGAGGTGACCGAGGTGGAGGCGCCCGACCTCGCTTCGATCATCCAGCGCGGCCAGCCGTTCGATGACGAGGTCCTCGATACGGTCAGGGGCTATTGCCGACCGCTTCGTGAGGCCAGGGTCGACACCCTGATCCTCGGCTGTACCCACTACCCGCTGGTCGCCCCGATGCTCCAGCGACTCCTCGGACGTGATGTCCGCCTCGTCTCGGCGGGCCACGCGATCGCGGCAGTCGTCCAGCGGACCCTCGCAGGATCGGGCGGTCTCGCCCCGGGAGACCGGGAGGGTGGCTACCACTTCCTGGTCACCGGGGAGGTCGATTCCTTCGTCGAACTGGGGACTCGATTCCTCCAGCTCCCCCTGGTCGGGCGGGTAGAGCGGGTGGACGTCCCGTGACCGGGTCGATCCCGACCGCCCTCGGTGCCCTGGAACCCTCTGCCGCTACGCTTCGGGAGTGATCGCTGAGACGGTCAAGGCGGATGCCCAGGCGGCCCTCAAGGAGGGTGACCGCCGGAAAGCCGCTGCGCTGAGGATGATCCAGGACGTCCTCCAGCAGGAGGTGAAGCTCGGCAAGGGTGATGAGCTTGCGGCACTCCAGCGGGAACAGAAGAAGCGGCTCGAGGCGGCCGAGGCATACGAGGAGGCCGGCCGGGAAGAACAGGCTGCCGACGAGCGTTACGAGGCCGAGCTGATCGGCGGGTACCTCCCGGCGCAGCTCGACGATGCCGAGCTCGCCGAAATGGTCGACGAGGCGGTGACCGAGACCGGGGCCGAAGGGCCGTCCGACATGGGCAAGGTGATGGGACTGCTCAAGGAACGCGCGGCCGGCAGGGCCGACGGCAAGAGGTTGAGCACGGCGGTGCGGGAACGGCTTGGCGCGTAGGACGCTGAACCTCGAGAACGAGGTGGCTGCGGAACTCGCCGGCTCGGGGGACTCGGTGCTGCGGGCCCTGAGGAAGAGGACGACCAGCAGGGTCCACCTGAGGGGGAACCAGCTCACCCTCGAGGGTGAGGAGTCCGAGATGGACGAGGCGGCCCGTCTGGTGGACGAGATGGTCGGCCTCATTCAGGACGGCCATGAGGTCGACCCGTCGACCCTCGATTCGGTCGAGAGCGCGATCCGGGCCGACCAGGACCCGAGCGAAGTGCTGGAGGACCTCGTCTGGGAGCACCGGGGCAAGAAGGTGATGCCCAGGACGGCCACCCAGAAGGAGTACGTCGATTCGATCCGGAGCGAGACGATCACCTTCGGGATCGGGCCCGCCGGCACAGGAAAGACCTTCCTCGCGGTGGCAATGGCGGCCTCGGCCCTCGTCAAGGGGGAGGTCCAGCGGATAATCCTGACCCGGCCGGCGGTCGAGGCGGGGGAGAGCCTCGGTTTCCTTCCCGGGGACCTGCAGGCGAAGGTCGACCCCTATCTCCGCCCGCTGTTCGACGCGCTCTACGACATGCTCGACCCCGACCGGGTCAACGCCTTCTTTGCCAGCGGGGTGATCGAGGTGGCGCCGCTCGCCTTCATGCGTGGCCGCACCCTGAATGACGCCTTCATCATCCTCGACGAGGCCCAGAACACGACCCCCGAGCAGAGGAAGATGTTCCTGACCAGGCTCGGCTACAACTCGAAGATGGTGGTGACCGGGGACGTGACCCAGATCGACCTGCCGAGCGAGCGGAGGTCCGGCCTGGTCACCGTCAGCGAGGTACTCGAGGGGGTCGAGGATGTCCGGTTCATCCGATTCGGGGGCGAGGACGTCGTCCGCCACCACCTCGTCCAGCGGATCGTCGCGGCCTACGCCGAGCTTCCGACTCCGGGAAAGCCGGAATGAGTGACGGGCTCGAGGACGTGCCGGCTCGTCTGAGGCCGGCCGTGCGGGCGACCCTCGAACACGTCGGGGTGTCGGACTCCCATCTCGCGGTGGTGGAGCTCGATCCGACGGGGATGCGTCAGCTGAACCTCGAGCATCGGGGGATCGACGGTCCGACCGACGTCCTTTCCTTCCCGATCGACCCCGAATCCGACGCACCCGGCCCGCGTGAGCTGGGAGACGTCTTCGTCTGCGAGGATGAGTGCGAGGAACTCGACGAGGCAGTCGTCCACGGGGTGCTCCACCTCCTCGGTTACGACCACGAGACCGATGACGGCGAGATGCTCGCCATCCAGGACGAGATCACGGGGGCCCTTCGTGGCTGACCCCGGCACCCGGGCAGGGTTCGTAGGGCTGGCGGGCCGGCCGAACGTCGGCAAGAGCACCCTGGTCAACCGCATGGTCGGCACGAACGTCTCGATCAGCTCGATCCGACCCCAGACCACGCGGCGGGCGATCCGGGGCGTCGTCACCGACCCTGCCACCGATACCCAGATCGTCCTCGTCGATCTGCCCGGGGTCCAGCGTCCCCGTGATTCGCTGACCGGCCGGATGCAGCGGCGGGTCGAGAAGGAGCTGGCCGATGCCGACGTTGCCCTCCTCGTGGTCGATGCCACCGAGGGGATCGGCGCCGGGGACCGCTACATCGCATCGGCGATCCTTGCCTCGAGTCCGGACGTTCCGGTCGTCTGCGCGGTCAACAAGTCGGACCTCGTCGGGCGGGAGGTGGTCCCGGTCCTCGAGGAGGCTGCATCGCTCGAGGGGATCCGCGAAGTCTTCCCGATCAGCGCGAAGACCGGGGAGGGTGTCGAGGCCCTGATCGGCGGACTGGGGGTCCTGATGCCCGAGGGGCCGTTCTTCTACCCACCGGGCGAGCGGACCGACCAGCCCCTCGAGACCCGTCTGGCCGAACTGGTCAGGGGGGAGGTGCTGGTCCGGACCCGCCAGGAGGTACCGCACTCGGTCGAGGTTCGGGTCATTTCGATCACGGAGCGGGACGACGGGCTGACCGAGATACGGGCCGAGGTCTGGGTCGAGTCCGAGTCGCAGAAGGGGATCCTGATCGGCAAGGGCGGGAAGAAGATCCAGGAGATAGGGACTGCCGCCCGGAAGGCGATCGAGCAGGACCTGGGTGGAAAGGTCTTCCTCGACCTAGAGGTCAGGTATCCCGGCCGGTGGCGTCGGGACGATGAATTGCTCGACCGTCTCGGGATCGAGTGATTTCTCCTACTGCGTAGGATCAGGACATGGTTAGGCTGCCCGGGAAGAGAAGGGGACTTCGCCCCCCGCTTGTCGTCGCTGGAGCGATGCTCGCCGGCGTGGCATTCCTCAGCGGCTGCGGTGGTGACGACGGCAACCCCCGTCAGGCGGACCGGGCCGAGATCGAGGCCCTCGTCGCGGAGATCAACACCGCAGTTGCCGAGCGGGACTCGGCGGCCTGGTGTGCCGTATTCACTCCCGAGAGCGTCGCCGACACCTTCGGGTCACCTGCCCGCTGCAGGGCCGAGACCGAGAAGGTGATCGCCGGGTCCGACCAATCCCGGAGGCTCCGGATCACCGGGATCGCCTTCGAGGGGGACGACGCAGCCCGGGTCCGATTCAGCGGGACCGCCGGCGAAGCAAACCTGACCAGGGTCGATGGAGAGTGGTACCTCGACCTGCTCCAGGAGGTCGAAGTCGAGCCGGCTCCGGCCGGTGAAGAGGGCACAGGGGCCCCGTAACCGTGTCGGCGCCGGAGGTCGTGTTCGGGCCCGAGGGCCTCGTTCCCTGCATCGCCCAGGACTCGCTCACGGGAGAGATCCTGATGCTCGCCTGGATGAACCGTGAAGCGCTCGACCGAACGGTCGAAACCGGGGAGGTCCACTTCTTCAGCAGGAGTCGCGGCGAGCTCTGGAGGAAGGGAGAGACATCGGGAAACTTCCTCCGACTGGTCGAGCTCCGAATCGACTGCGACGGCGATTCGCTCCTCGCGCTGGTCGACCCGACCGGTCCGGCCTGCCACACCGGCGAGCGGACCTGCTTCCACCGTCGGCTCGAAGACGGGGCCGAGCCCGATCCCGCAACCGGCGAGGCGCTCGGTGCCCTGGCCCGGGTGATCCTCGAACGCAGGGAGTCCGATCCGTCGGAGAGCTATACCGCCCAACTCCTGGCCGACCCCGAACTGGCCGCTGCGAAGGTGACCGAGGAGGCCGGGGAGACCATAGAGGCCGTCCGGGACGAGGATGACCGGCGGGTCGCCGAGGAGGCGGCCGACCTCCTCTACCACCTTGCCGTCCTGCTGGAGACCCGCGAGATCGGGCTCGACCGGGCGCTGGAGGTTCTCAATGGCCGCCGTTCCTGAGCTTCGCGACCGGCTCAGCCCGACCCTGGAGGAGGCACGCTCGCTGGCCGGTGGGGCCAACGTGATCCCAGTCGCACTGACCTTCACCGAGGATCGCGAGACTCCGGTCTCGGCCCTGATGAAGCTGCGCGGCGAGGGTCCATGCTTCCTGCTCGAATCGGCCGAGCGGGGGCAGGTCGGGCGGTATTCGTTCGTCGGAGTCGAGCCCCGCTCAGTCCTCCGGTGGGCCGATGGTGAGCTGCTCGAATACGAAGTCGGCGAGAGCGGTCCAGAGGCCGAGCCGAGCTCGTCCGTGCCCGCCCCCGATCCCTACGCCGCGGTGGCCGACTACATGGCCGGCTTCCGGGTTGCCGAGGTTCCCGGGCTACCGCCCTTCGCCGGAGGTGCCGTGGGGATCTTCGGCTACGACCTTGTCAGGACGGTCGAGTCCCTGGGCGAGCCGAACCCCGATCCACTCGAACTTCCTGACCTGGCGCTCCTGGTCACCGATGCCCTGATCGCCTTCGACCACCTCCACAACCGGATGACCATCCTCGCCTGCGCATTCGTCGGGGAGGATGGGGTGGACGAAGCCTGGGAGGAGGCGGCCGGTCGGATCGAGTCGCTCAGGCGGCGCCTGGCCGAGCCGGTCCCGGCCGGTCCCGAGCCGGCGATGGTCGAGCCGGCCCCCTTCGAATCGAATATGGAGAGGGAGGAGTTCGAGGCCGTGGTCGATCGGATAATCGAGTACATCAGGGCCGGAGACGCCTTCCAGGTCGTCCCGTCCCAGCGGTTTTCGGCCGAGCAGCGGTGCGAGGCGTTCTCGATCTACCGGGCGTTGAGGGGGATCAACCCTTCGCCGTACATGTACTTCATCGAGTTCGGTGACTTCCAGATCGCGGGTACCTCGCCGGAGCCGCTGCTCAAGGTGACGGGGGAACGGGTCGAGATCAGACCGATCGCCGGGACGGCGCCAAGGGGCGAGGGCCCCGCCGAGGATGCCGAACTCGCCGAGCGGCTCGTCTCGGATCCGAAGGAGCGGGCCGAGCACGTGATGCTGGTCGACCTCGCCCGGAACGACATCGGCCGGGTCTCCCGCTACGGAACGGTCGAAGTGGAGGAGCTGATGGTCGTCGAGTACTACTCCCACGTGATGCATATCGTCAGCCGTGTGACCGGGCTCCTGAAGAAGGGACTCGGGGCGCTGGACGTACTCCGCGCCGCCTTGCCTGCCGGGACCCTCTCGGGCGCCCCCAAGGTGAGGGCGATGGAGATCATCGATGAAGTCGAGCCGGTCAAGCGTGGGCCCTACGGAGGCGCGGTCGGTTACCTCTCCTGGAACGGCGACCTCGACACGGCGATCCACATCCGGACGGCGGTCGTCCGCAACGGGGAGGTGTACGTCCAGTCCGGCGGTGGCACGGTGGCAGATGCCGTACCGGAGCGCGAATACCAGGAGTCGGTCGACAAGGCGACGGCGATGTTCAAGGCGGTCGAGATGGCCTGCCGGAACCCGGAGTGGCCTTGATCTGGGATATCGAATGAAGGTCCTCGTAATCGACAACTACGACTCGTTCACCTTCAACCTGGTCCAGTACCTGGGCGAACTCGGAGCGACGGTGGAGGTCGTGAGGAACGACCAGGCCTCGGTCGATCAGCTTCTCGGGGGTGGCTTCGACCGGGTCGTGGTTTCGCCGGGACCGTGCACCCCCTCGGAGGCTGGCTTCTCTACCGAGGCGATCGCGGCTTTCGCCCGGGCCGGGGTACCCGTCCTCGGGGTCTGTCTCGGTCACCAGGCCCTTGTCGAGGCCTTCGGCGGAAGTGTGGTCAGGGCGGAACCGATCCACGGCAAGTCGGCAGAGGTCCGGCACGACGAGCGGACCATCTTCGCCGGCCTTCCGAACCCGATGGTGGTCGGTCGCTACCACTCGCTGGTCGCTGATCCGGACCTGCCCGGCGAACTCGAAGTCAGCTCCGAGTACGACGGGATCGTGATGGCGGTCCGCCATCGGGAACTCCCCGCCGAGGGGGTCCAGTTCCATCCCGAATCGATCCTCACCCCGGAGGGCAGACAGATGATCGCGAACTTCCTCGGGGGTGATCCACCGGATGCCTGATCAGGTGCTGACCGGGGCCATCGATCGACTCGCCTCGGGGGAGGACCTCGACGCCGATGAGGTCGAGGCGGTCCTGGCGGTGATCATGGAAGGCGGGGCCGACGAAGTCCAGACCGCCGCTTTCCTGATCGCCCTTCGGACGAAGGGCGAGACGGTCGAGGAACTCGCCGGAATGGCCCGAACGATGCGGCGGCTGGTGACCCCCGTCTCGCCCGAGAGGCCGGACGTAGTCGATACCGCGGGCACCGGTGGTGGCCCTTCGACGATCAATGCCTCGACGATCGCGGCCCTGGTCGCGGCCGGAGCGGGCTGTGCCGTCGCCAAGCACGGCAACCGCTCGAATACCAGCCTCTGCGGCTCGGCCGACCTCCTCGAGGAGCTGGGCGTCCCGATCGACCTCACTCCCGAAGCGATTGCCGCCTCGATCGACGAGGTCGGCTTCGGTTTCATGTTCGCCCCGCTCCACCACGAGGCGACCCGGTACGTGGTTCCCGTGCGGAAGGCCCTGGGCGTCCGCACGGCATTCAACCTGCTCGGACCCCTCACAAACCCGGCCGATGCAAAGCGCCAGGTCGTCGGCGTTTCCGACCGTGAGTTCCAGGAGACGGTCGCCGGCGCCCTCTCGACGCTCGGGTCGGAGCATGCCCTGGTCGTCTCGGCCGAGGACGGAACCGACGAGATAGCCCTGACTGCACCCACCCGGATTTTTGAGGTGAGGAACGGCGAGATCGAGGAGTGGTCGGTCGAACCGGCTGACCTGGGTCTCCGTGAGGCCAGTCCCGCTGAGTTGGCGGGCGGAACCCCGGCAGAGAATGCCGAGGCGACCCGGAACATCCTCGCCGGGGAGGACTCGGCCAGACGCGACTTCTCGATTGCCAACGCGGCAGCGGCGATCTTCGTCGCGGGGCGGGCCGAAACGCTTGCTGACGCCATCCCGATCGCCACCGAGTCGATCGACTCGGGAGAGGCTGCCCGGGTGCTCGAACGCCTGGTCGAGTCAGGACCGGGGCGATAGGGTCCCGGAAGGACGTGGCTCTACTCGACCAACTGATCGACTCTGCCCAGGCCGGTGTTGAGGAGCGTCGCCAGGCAGTTCCGATCGAGGAACTGGAGGAACGTCTGGCCGCCCGCGACCACGACCGCCCGTTCAGTGAAGCGCTGGCTACCCCTGGCATCTCCCTGATCTGTGAGTTCAAGCGGCACTCGCCGAGCGCCGGCCCGATCGCGCCGGACCGTGATCTGGCTGCCCAGGTACAGGCCTACGAAGCAGGCGGAGCGGCCGCGCTGTCGGTCCTGACCGATCGGTCGAACTTCGGGGGAGGACTCGAGGACCTCGCCCTCGCCCGCGAGAGCTCCGGCCTGCCGATCCTGCGCAAGGACTTCATCGTCGATCCCTACCAGCTGACCGAGTCCGCGGCCGCCGGAGCAGATGCCGTACTCCTGATCGCGACCGTACTCAGGGACTCCCGCCTCGATGAGTTCCAGGCGGAGGCAGGTCAACTGGACCTCGACTGCCTGGTCGAAGTCCATGACGACGATGATCTGGCCAGGGCCCTCGAGAGTGGTGCGGAGGTAATCGGGATAAACAACCGGAACCTCGATACCGGCGAGGTCGACGTGGCGACCACCTATGAGCTGATGCCCGATGTACCCACCGGGACGACGGTCGTTTCGGAGAGTGGCATCTCCCATCGAGACCAGCTCGCCGAGCTGGAACGGATCGGGGTCGACGGGGCGCTGATCGGGGAGAGCCTGATGCGCTCGGACGATCCAGAGACACTCGTAAGGGAGTTTGCGGCCGCCTCGGACGAGACGACCGAGCACGAGCTTCCCTGATCGGGCGGTCTCTCCCGGGGTTCGATTTAGGCAACCTTGGGACCGCCCTTAGATTTCGCCAAGCGGCGGCTGCAACGCTTCCGATGCCTTGAATCCAGGACGGACACGCTTCATTGAACTGCTCCTTGCGGCCGCGGTCGGCGGTGCCGTCGTCGCCCTGGTGGCCTTCCTGGTCGTATCGGCCGGGGTGATCCCCCAGCGTGATGACGACGGATCCGGGGCCGGCACGGTGGCCAGCCTGGCCACCGGCTCCGGCGGGTCCGATGATTCGGCCAACCAGGTCAACCAGATCTACCGCGACACCGAAGCCGGGATCGGCTTCATCTCGGCGACCATCGAAAGCCGGGGGACGCCCTATTCCCCGTTCGGCGGCGCCAGCCAGGGCGAGGCAACCGGAACCGGCTTCGTGATCGATCGCGATGGCTCGATGGTGACCAACAACCACGTCGTCCAAGGGGCGTCCTCGGTCACGGTCAGGCTCGGTGACGAGGACTACGAGGCAACGGTGGTTGGAGCCGACCCGTCTTCCGACCTGTCACTCCTCGAGGTCGACGCCCCTGCCGAGGCCCTCGATCCGCTCGAGCTGGCCGATTCGGACGAAGTGCAGGTCGGTGACCCCGTCGTCGCGATCGGAAACCCCTTTGGCCTGGAGAAGACGGTGACGACAGGCATCGTCTCGGCCCTTCAACGGGAGATAACGGCCACCGATGCCTACACGATCCCGGACGTGATCCAGACCGATGCCGCGATCAACCCCGGCAACTCCGGGGGGCCCTTGCTCGACCGTGACGGTCGGGTGATCGGGGTCAACTCCCAGATAGCTACCGGTGGGGGTTCCAACGGAAACGTTGGAATCGGGTTCGCCGTTCCCTCGAATACCGTCGAGGACGTCGTTGGCCAAATACGTGAAACCGGCCAGGTAGAGCACCCATGGCTCGGGATATCCGGCCGGGACTACCCCGGCAGCGATGCCTCCGGATCCGGTGGCCTGCCGGATCGGGACGGCGTCCTGGTCGAACAGGTGGTTCCGGATGGACCGGCAGCCCGGGCCGGCCTCAGGGGTTCAGGTAATGGCCCCGGGGACCTGATCGTCCGGCTCGGCTCGGTGGATGAGCCGACCATGGCCGACATCGCCAGGGTGATCGATGACCTCGAGGCAGGGGACACGGTCGAGCTGGTCGTCGTTCGCGACGGCCGCGAGATCGAGGTCGAGGTAGAGCTCGGCGATCGCCCCTGAGCCGTCCGGCGGCTCCCGACCGGTCGAACCCCGTGCCGGTCACCGATCCCCCAGTGTCTTACCCTTTCCCTGATGAGGGTCAAGTTCTGCGGGATAACGCGTCTCGAGGACGCTGAGGAGGCGGCCAGGCTCGGAGCCTGGGCGATCGGCCTCGTTCACCACAGGAAGAGCCCGCGGTCGGTCAAGTATTCGGATGCCGCGGTAATCGGTGCCGCCATGAAGAGGAAGTGCGAAGTCGTCGGCGTCTTCGTCAACCCGAGCCTCGAACGGGTCGTCGATGCCGCCGAGAACGCCAGCCTGACGATGGTCCAGCTGAGCGGTGAGGAGGGACCGGCTTTCTGTACCGAAGTGGCCCGTCGGACCGGCTGTCCGGTGATCAAGGCGATCCACGTCTCGAGCGCCGCCGACCTCCACCGTGCCGAAGCCTTTCGCACGGCCTGGCATCTCTTCGACAGCCGCCGAGGGGGGCTTCGCGGAGGGACCGGACAGGTTTTCGACTGGGAGCTCCTCGCCAATCACCACACCGGCATTCCCTACATTCTCGCCGGCGGACTCGACCCCGAAAACGTCGGTCTGGCAATCGAGACTGCGAGGCCGGACGCGGTCGACGTGGCCAGCGGGGTCGAAGTGAAGCCCGGGATCAAGGACCACGCCTTGATGGCCCGGTTCATCGAGGCCGCCCAGGGCGCCCCGGTGGTGGCCGAGTGAGTCCGTCGGCCGGAGACAACGGTGAGGCTGCCGATCCCGGCCGATTCGGGCCTTACGGGGGCCGGTACGTACCCGAAACCCTGATCCCGGCCCTGGACGAACTGGCCGCGGCTTGGGAGGAGGCTTCGGGAGATCCCGACTTCATCGCCCGGCTCGAGTTGCTTCGACGTGACTACATCGGGCGTCCCACCCCCCTTTACCTGGCCGAGAGCCTGAGCGAGAGGTGCGGCCGGAGGACCTACCTCAAGCGGGAGGACCTGGCCCATACTGGAGCCCACAAGATCAACAACGCGATCGGCCAGGTGCTGCTAGCCCGCCGGATGGGGAAGCAACGGGTGATCGCCGAGACCGGCGCAGGCCAGCATGGCGTCGCAACGGCCACGGCCTGCGCCCTTCTCGACGTCGAGTGCATCGTCTACATGGGGAGCGAGGACATTCGCCGCCAGCGTCCGAACGTCGAGCGGATGGGACTGCTCGGCGCCGAGGTAGTTCCGGTCGAGGCCGGTGCCCGAACCCTCAAGGAGGCGGTCAGTGCGGCGATCAGGGACTGGGTCGCGAACGTCGCGACGACCCACTACGTGATCGGGTCGGTCGTCGGTCCTCATCCGTTCCCGGACCTCGTCCGGGACCTCCAACGGGTGATCGGGGACGAGGCTCGTGAGCAGTCGCTCGATGCCGAGGGCAGCCTCCCCGATCGGGTGGTCGCCTGCGTCGGTGGGGGGTCGAACGCGATGGGGATCTTTGCCGCCTTCCTCGACGACCCTGGGGTGGAGCTGGTCGGCGTCGAGGCAGCCGGCGAGGGGATCGCTTCCGGCAGGCACGGCGCGCCCCTCGCCGCCGGTCGGACCGCCGTCCTCCACGGATCGCTCTCCGCGGTGATCGCCGATACCGAGGGACAGATAGAGGAGGCACATTCCGTCTCGGCCGGTCTCGACTACCCCGGGGTCGGTCCAGAGCATGCCTGGCTGAGGGACTCGGGACGGGCCGAGTACGTCTCGGTCACCGACTCCGATGCGCTCGATGCATTCCGCGAACTGAGTCGAATCGAGGGACTCATCCCGGCGCTCGAGACCGCCCACGCCTTCGCCTGGATCGGCGGCGACGGTCGGATCGGCGGGGAAGGCTTCGACGTCGTCTCGCTCTCTGGGCGCGGCGACAAGGACCTTGCCGAGGTCCTCGGATCCAACCTTGGCTGACCAGGGCCCCGAACGTATCTCCGCAGCCTTCGAGGCCGCAAACCAGCAGGGCCGTGCCGCCCTGATGCCTTACCTGATGGGCGGCTACCCAGATCTCCCGACTTCGCTCGAGATCGCGTCGACCTACGTCGATGCCGGTGCCGACCTGGTCGAGATCGGGATCCCGTATTCCGACCCCCTCGCTGACGGACCGGTGATCCAGGAGGCCGGCACTGTCGCCCTGGGCAACGGGATCGGGGTGGAGGAGGTCCTCGGGATCGCGGCCTCGATCTCCGAGCGAGTCCCTGTGATCCTGCTCGCCTATTCGGGCCTGGTCATCGGAGGTGGGGGTCCGTCCGAATTCGCCGGGCAGGTCGCGGCGGCCGGGGTTTCCGGCGTGGTCATCCCCGACCTTCCCCTCGGAACCGACGAATCGATCCGGACAGAGCTTTCCGAGGCAGGCCTCGCCGTCATCCCCTTGGTCGCACCGACGACGACCGGGGAGCGGCGCCGGGAGATCCTCGAGACGGCCTCGGGGTTCGTCTACCTTGTGTCGGACGTAGGCACGACTGGTGCGAGGGAGCGCCTTCCCTCCCACCTTGCCGATCTGGTCAGGGAGGTTTCAGCCGAGTCACCGGCCCCGGTAGCGGTCGGATTCGGGATCGGGACTGGGGAGCAGGCTGCGGAGGTGGGTCGATTCGCTGACGGAGTGATCATCGGATCCAGACTGGTCGCGCTGGCCGGCGAGGGCGGACCACCGGCGGTCGCCGAGTTCCTCGACCGGACCCTGGCCGCGATGGCCGATTCCGGC
>CAITDZ010000062.1 GCA_903891285.1 uncultured Solirubrobacterales bacterium | reverse complement strand
TTCTTCTCCCGAACCGACCGCAAGCGACTGATGGTCGCCCTCGACCTGATCCGGGCGGTGATCGTCGTCCTGATCCCGTTCGTCACCGAGGTCTGGCAGGTCTTCGTGCTGGTCTTCGCGCTAAGCGCCTTCTCGGCGGGCTTCACTCCGACCTTCCAGGCGGTGATCCCCGACGTACTCGAGGACGAGCCGACCTACACCCGGGCCCTCTCGCTCTCCCGGATCGCCTACGAGCTGGAGAACCTGGGCAGCCCCCTGATCGCCGCACTCCTCCTGACCTTCACCGGGTTCGACTCGCTCTTCGCACTGAACGCCCTGACCTTCCTCGCATCGGCGCTCCTGATCATCCGAACCGCAGTCCCTTCGAGGGAGGGTCCGGAAGGAGGGGGCCGCAACTGGAAGCTGACCACTGCCGGACTGAGGCTGTTCCGGACCCGACCGGCCCTCCGGGGGATCGCCGCACTGAACGCAACGGTCGCCCTGGCCGGTTCGATGGTCCTGGTCAACACGGTCGTCTTCGTCAAGGAGTTCCTCGGTGGATCAGACGTGGAGATGAGCCTCACCCTGGCGGCCTCGGGAGCTGGGGCGACGATCGCCGCGGTGCTCGTGCCACGGATCCTCGGTCGGCTGGACGAACGGACTGTCCTGATCGCGGGAGCCTGCCTGCTGCCGGTCGGTCTGGGGTTGGGCTATCTGGTCGCTGGCGTTGTCGCCCTGGCAGCAGTCTGGGTCCTGCTCGGGGTCGGTCTTTCGCTGGTCCAGACCCCGATCGGCCGAGTGCTGACCCGGATCGCCTCGCCCGAGGAGCGGACTTCGCTGTTCGCCGCCCAGTTCTCGATCTCCCACGGGGCGTGGCTGGTCGCCTACCCGCTGGCCGGGGCCCTCGGGGTGGCGCTCGGGGTCACCGGGGCCTCGGCCGTCCTCGGCCTGGCCGCGGCCGGAACCGTGGTGGCCGCCATCATCCTCTGGCCGCGGGGACGGGAGCCGGCCCCCTCCCCGACCTGATCAGGCCGGGACTTGCGCCGGGGTGATCCGGAGCTCGAGCGAATCGATCCCGTAGATCCCTACCGGAGAGGCGTAGGCCGGCTCGGCCGCGATCTCAAACGAGTCCACCCGATCGGCGAGGAAGGTGAGGGCCTCGTTCAGCTCGAGCTTGGCCAGGTTGGTCCCGGCGCAGTAATGGATCCCGGCCCCGAAGGTAAGGGTGCGGGTCCCGGCGGGGTCCTTGGTGATGTCGAACTCACCTGGGTCGGGGAAGACGGCCGGGTCCCGGTTTGCCGTGTAGGCACAGATGATCAGTGGCGTCCCCTCGGGGAAGAGGACGTCGCGGTACTCGACCTCCTCGGTCAGCATCCGGGCCGTGAACGGGGTTATCGGCTCGTACCGGATCCCCTCTTCGACCGCCCTGGGAACGAGGGTCTCGGGGTCCTCGCGGAGCGCCTGCCACTGGTCCGGATTGAGGGCGAGCAGCCGGACGATGTGGGAGAGCTGGCTCTGGGTGGTGTCCACCCCGCCGACCAGCACGTTGAGGACGAGGTTCTCGAGCTCGACGTCGGTCAGCTTCTCCCCCTCCTCCTCGGCGGCGATCAGCTCGGTGACCATGTCGTCGCCGGGGTTGCCCCGCTTGGCGGCGACCATCGGGCGGATCCAGTCGTGGAACTCGACCACCTTGCCCTGGATCGTCTCGAGCACGCCCGGGTCGGCAAGGGCGACGGGATCGAACTGCTGCTGGATCCAGTTGGACCAGTCCCAGAGTTTCGGGGCATCTTCTGGCGGAGCCCCCATCACCCGGGCGATCGTCAGGGCCGGCAACGGTTTGGCGATCGCCTCGACGAAGTCAAACTCGGTCGCTCCGCCCAGTCGGTCCCAGAGTTCGGCAAGGAATCCACGGATACCCGGGCGGTACTTCTCGACGGCCTTCGGGGTCAGCGAGGGATTGACCAGGCCGCGCAGCCGGCGGTGGCTGTCGCCCTCGGTGTTCAGGAGGTTGTGGTGGATCTGCTCGTGGAGCGGACCCTCGGTGATCCCGAAGGCCTCGTAGAGGTACTCGCCGGGAAAGCGCGCGGAGCGGGAGCGGAGAAAGAACTCACCGGCCTCTCTGTCGGCGACCAGGGTGGCGATCGGGTTGCGGGCCAGCCAGACGTCGCTCTCGGCCGACTCCTCGATGATCCCATCCATCATCTCGTGCCATGCCTCGCCCCGGATTTCGGGCCCGGGCATCGGGAACTCGGGCAGGTCGAGCTGATCGAGCGGGGTGGGACTCATGCCTCGTTGAACTTGTAGCCGATCCCCCGAACGGTGAGGATCAACTTCGGCCGCTGGGGGTCCTCCTCGACCTTGTGACGGAGGTTCGAGATGTGGACGTCGCAGGCCCGCTCGTCACCCTCGAACTCGGTCTGCCAGAGCTCCTCCATGATCTTTGCCCGGGAGAAGACCTCTCCCGGACGGGCGGCGAGCAGGCGGAGGAGCTGGAACTCCGAGCGGGTCAGGTTGACCGGCTTGCCGTCCACAGTCACCACATGGCGGGCGAGGTCGATCGAGACGGGGCCGGAGCGGATCCGGGAGGCCTCTCCGGTCGACGGGCGGTCGAGCTCCCGGCGCCTCAGCTGGGCCCGGACCCGGCCGAGCAGCTCCCTGACCGAGAACGGCTTTGTCACGTAATCATCGGCACCGACCTCGAGGCCGACGACCTTGTCGACCTCGGCGTCCTTTGCGGTCAGGAGGATGATCGGGACGGCAGACCGGCTCCTCACTTCCCGGCAGAGGTCGAGGCCGGACTTGCCGGGCATCATGATGTCGAGGATCAAGAGGTCGTAGTCGAACTCCCCCGCGAGCTTGGCCTCGGCATCGTCGCCGTCTACCGCACCATCGACATCGAACCCCTCCTGGTCGAGCGCGTAGCCGACCGAGTCCCTGACCGATGGCTCGTCGTCTGCGATGAGGATCTTTCCGGCAGTGTGGTTCATGCGACTGGGGTCCCGCTCTGTTCGGCGAGCGGAAGCCTGACCCAGAATGTACTTCCCTCGCCCTCGACGGAACTTGCCCCCATCTCCCCGCCCATCACGTCGGTCATCCTGCGGGCGATCGCGAGTCCCAGCCCGAAGCCTTCCTGGGAGCGGGATTCGGTCCGCCGGTAGAACCGCTCGAAGACCCGGTCGAGCTCGGCCTGGGGTATTCCGGAACCGGTGTCGGAGACCTCGACCAGGACCTCGCCCGAGCCCGCCTCTGTCGCCCTCACCGTGACCGAGCCCGGTGCCGGCGTGTTCTTGAAGGCGTTGGTCACCAGCCCGATCACGACCTGGCGGATCAGGGTCGGGTCGGCACTCGCAGTGAGGCCTGGCGTGACCTCGGTCCCGAACTCAATCCCGGGTGGGGCCTCGACCGCCTCGCGGACGTCGTTCACCGCCGCCTCGAGGTCGACCACACCGATCTCCCCGGAGCCGAGTGCCTCGACCCGGGCCAGGGTCAGCAGCGACTGGGTCAGCCTGGTCATCCGGTCGGCGTCCTCGGCGAGGCGTTCTAGGAAGTGCTCCCGGGCCTCGGGATCGTCCTTCGCCCCGGACCGGAGGACCTCGATCGCTCCCGAGATCCCGGCGAGCGGGTTCCGAAGCTCGTGGGCTGCGTTGCTCACGAAGTCGCGCTCGGCGAACTCCTTTCGCATCTCGTCGGTCCGGTCCCGGAGGACGACCAGGACGGCCCCCTCGTCCGGGAGCGCCCGGGCCTGAAGGGCGTAGGCCCGGTCGCCCATCCGGAGCGCCGGATGGGCTGCGAACCCTTCCCGGGTCGCCCGCCTGACCGAGGCCGACACCGCCGGGGGCGGTGATCCATCCTCGGACAGCAGG
>CAITDZ010000061.1 GCA_903891285.1 uncultured Solirubrobacterales bacterium | reverse complement strand
GGTTGATCTCGATCAGCCCTGGCGGGATCTGTTCCTTCAGCTTCGCTGCTGCCGGGATCTCCCCGGTTTCGACCAGAGCGACGATCTTCTCCTCGAGCGTCTTTCCGATGCCGTCCAGCTCGGTCACCTTCCCTTCCCTGGCAAGGTCCTCGACCGAACGCGGCTCGGAGCGGACCGAGCGGGCCGAGTTGACGTAAGCCAGGATCCGGTAGCGGTCCGCCCCGTCCAGCTGGTAGAGCACGGCGAGTTCGTCGAGTGCGTCGGCGATCTCGGCGTTGGTCATGGCCGAAAGCTAACGGCCGCACCGCCCTTGAACCATTCCCCTCCAGCCTTACTTCATTTTGTATAGTAAGGTTCTTGTGCCCGACTTGGCTGCGGTCCCGGATACGATCGGGAACCCGAGTCGGGGTCCACGGCGAAACAGCGATCAACGAGAGGATCAGGTGCGAGAGAGATGTCAGGCAGCCTTCCCGAAGTAACCGACACGAACTTCCAGTCCGAGGTAATCGACCAGTCCGGGGCGACTCTGGTCGACTTCTGGGCTCCCTGGTGCGGGCCGTGCCGGGTCCTCACCCCCGTCCTGGAGGAGATCAACGGCGAGCGCGACGACATCCGAGTGGTCAGCCTGAACGTCGACGACAACCAGCAGACGGCAGCCCAGTACGAGGTGATGTCGATCCCGACGATGATCCTGTTCAAGGACGGCGAGATGGTCGGGAAGATGGTCGGGGCGATGCCGAAGCGGAAGCTCCTCGACCAGCTCGAGCCCGTACTCGGCGGCTGACGGCGGCTGACGTGCCGTTCGTAGAGGTCCACTGGTTCGCCGGCCGGACCGATGAGCAGAAGGCTGAGATAGCGAAGCGGATCGAGGATGCCCTGGTCGAGGTGGCCGGAGCACCCCCCGAGCACTGCTGGGTCAAGTTCTCCGACTCGGAGAAGACCGACTTCGTAATCCCCGAGCCCGAGGAGTAGTACCCGGCCGGGATCCGCTCAGCGGGCCCTGAACAGGTAGTGGCTGACCACCCACTCCTGGCCTGAGTCGTATTTCCAGGTTTCGGCCGCAGCCATCAGGAAGACGCGCCAGGCGGCCAGGCTCGCGCGGCCGCCCGATCCGAGCAGTCCCTTCGCCTCTTCCTGCCGGGCGTCGAGGCGGTCGAGCCAGGCCTCGAGGGTGCGGGCGTAGTGGGTCCCGTCGAACAGCCACCTGTCCTCGAGTACCAGGTCGTCCTGGAAGAAGAGGGCGAGGTCGTTGGAGGGCATCGTCCCGGCAGTGAAGAACCGGCTGGCGAACCAGCTGTCGGTGAAGCGGTAGGCGAAGCGGATATTCGAGAAGACGTGGAGGAAGAAGCGGCCGCCAGGCTCGAGCCAGGAGGAGATCCGCCGCATCAACTCCCGCCAGTTTCGGAGGTGCTCGAACATTTCGATCGAGACCACCCGGTCGAACCGGCCCTCGGGCTCGAAGTGACCGATGTCGGCCGTGATCACCTCCAGATTGCTTATTCCTCGGGCGGCGGTCTCGGCCTCGATCGCCTCCAGCTGGGTGCGGGAGTTGGAAACGGCGGTCACCCGGCAGCCGGGGTAGCGCTCGGCGATCCAGAGCGACATCGAACCCCAGCCACAGCCAAGGTCGAGCACGGTCATCCCATCCTCGATCCCGGCCCTCTGGCAGACGAGGTCGAGGGTCGCCTCCTCAGCCTCGGCCAGGTCCGCCACCCCGTGTGGCCACCAGCAGGCGCTGTACTTCATCCGGGGCCCGAGGAAGAGACGGAAGAACCCGGTCGGCACCTCGTAATGCTGGAGGTTGGCCGACTCGACCTGCTCGGCTATCGGACCGGACGACATCCGCTCGACCATCCCGGCCAGACGCTCCTCTATTCCCGTGACGCCGCCCTCGGTCTCCTGCCTGATCCGATGTCGGGCGGCCCGGCGGGCGGCCGTCCGGACGACCCGGTCGGGGACAAGGCCGGTGGCCAGGGCGCGGTCGAGCGCCAGGTGGCCGGCCGGCTCCCGTCCGCTCACCCGGCGCGCCCGATCCCGATCACCAGCTCCTGACCATCGATCTGCTGGGTCTCGGTCGAATCACCGGACCCCCCGGTGAAGCTGAGGGAGGTGGCGAGCACCTCTCCTGCCAGATAGTCGGAATGTGCCTCTGCTGCGGCGATCAGATCGGGGCTGCCCCCGAGATCGAGCGAGATCCGGTCGGTTATCTCGAGTCCTGCGTTCTTCCGGGCGTTCTGGACGGCGTGGACGATCTCTCTCGCCAGTCCCTCAGCGATCAATCCTTCGTCGAGTTCGAGCGAAAGGGCCACGGCGTGGCCGGACTGGGCCTCCACCTGGTAGCCCTCGAGCGGCTCCATCTCCATCACCAGGTCGTCAGCCGAGAGCGAATGGTCGCTTCCCTCGACCGAGATGACGACCGACTCGCCCGAGGAGAGTGCTTCGGCCACCCGGTCGGGCTCGAGGGCCGAGACGGCGGCCGCCGCTGCCGGCATCTCACTGCCGAACTTGGGACCGAGGGTCCGGTAGTTCGGCTTGACGACGTAGGCGACGAGTTCGGCCTCCTCCGAGACGAATTCGACCTCCCGGACGTTCAGCTCGGAGCGGACCAGGGCGGCCTGGGACTCGATCCAGCGCCGCTCCTCGTCGCTCGCCACGACGACTGCCCGGGAGAGCGGCTGCCTCATCTTGACCCCCGACTGGGCCCGCCCTGCCCGGCCGAGCTCGACCGTCCGGCGGACTGCCTCCATCGCCCGTTCGAGCTCCGGGTCGCGGAGGGCCGGGTCGGGCTCCGGGTAGTCGGTCAGGTGGACCGAGTCGGGCATCGAGCCGAACCGACCTTCCTCACCCCCGACCAGGTTGCAGTAGATCTCGTCGGCGATGAACGGGGTGAAGGGCGCGAGCAGGCGGGCGACCGAGACGACGCAGTGGCGGAGGGTCTCGAAGGCCGCGGCGTCGCCGTCCCAGAAGCGCCTCCTCGAAAGTCGGACGTACCAGTTGGAGAGGTCCTCGACGAAGGCTGCGATCTCCCGACCGGCGGCGGTGCAGTCGAACCGGTCCATCTCCTCGACCACGGCCTCGGTGGTTGCCTGCAGCCGGGAGAGCAGCCATCTGTCGAGCTCGGTCCCGTTGGAGGGCGGATCGGGTGGAGCGGACGGATCCAGTCCCTCGGCATTCGCGTAGAGCACCCAGAACGAATAGGTGTTCCAGAGGGTGAGCAGGAAGTTCCGGAGCGCCTCGGAGATCGCCTCCATCGAGAACCGGTAGCCCGACCAGGGCTGCTGGGCGGTGAACAGGTACCACCGGAAGGCATCGGCCCCGAACCGGTCGATCACCTCCCACGGCGTCACCACGTTGCCCCTGCTCTTCGACATCTTGTGACCCTCGGCATCGAGGATCAGCCCGAGGCAGACGCAGTTGAGGTACGAGGGCCGGTCGAAGAGGAGGGTCGACTCGGCGAGGAGGGTGTAGAACCAGCCGCGGGTCTGGTCGATCGCCTCGCAGATGAAGTCGGCCGGGAACCGCTCCTCGAATTCCTCGCCGTTCTCGAACGGGTAGTGGAACTGCGCGAACGGCATCGCGCCCGAGTCGTACCAGGTGTCGATAACCGACTCGACCCGGGTCTTCGTCCCCGAGCCGCACTTGCTCGGCCAGGTGTCTTCGTCGATCCAGGGGCGGTGGTGGTCGTCCGGCACATCGCCTGCCAACTCCCGGAGCTGCTCGACCGATCCGATGCAGGTGATCTCCTCGCAGCCCTCGGCATCGCAGGTCCAGACCGGGAGGGGGGTTCCCCAGTACCGATCCCGGGAGAGCGCCCAGTCGACGTTGTTCTCCAGCCACTTGCCGAAGCGACCGTCCCGGATGTGCTCGGGGTGCCAGCCGATCTGGGCGTTGTTCTCGAGCATCTGGTCG
>CAITDZ010000060.1 GCA_903891285.1 uncultured Solirubrobacterales bacterium | reverse complement strand
GGGTTCGGTGGGGTCCAGGCGCTGATCGCCGGCCGGATCGCCGCCTTCACCGGCTACCTGCCGGCAGACTCGACCGCGGTCGAGGCCAAGGGTTACCCGGCCCGCTCGTTCCCCTTCGACCGGTTCGGCGGCCCTCCTTATCCGGGCCTGGTGCTGGCGACCGGGTTGGCGACCCTGCGTGAGCGCCCGGGGCTGGTCCACGGTTTCGTCCGGGCCACTGAGAGGGGATACCGCGATGCGCTGGCCGACCCGAAGCGGGCGATCGCAGACCTCGCCGACGGGTCAGACGGGGTCGATGCAGCCTTCGCGCTGAAGGCCTTCGAGGCATACCGGCCTTTGATCGGCCCTCCGCAAGAAGTCGGCAAGATCACCCCCGGTCCGGTTCGGGGGCTCTCCCGCTTCATGCTCGATTCCGGGCTTACCGAGCGGGATTTCAGCCCTGCCCGGTTCGGCCTTTCCCTGCCGTAGGCCCGCCTATCCCCCCGACGCCGCCCGGTAGCGATCGCCATTACATTTACGGGATGCCGGCCACGGTCGAAAAGCCCCGAACCTCGGGTCCCGGAGAGGGACTGGGGGACTCCTGGAAGGTGATCGTCCTGAATGACAACCACAACACCTTCGAGGGAGTCGCCGGAGCGCTCGCCAGCGTCATCCCCGGGGTCTCCTACGAGCAGGGACTCGAGTTCGCCAACAAGATCCACTCGACCGGCCAGGCGATCGTCTGGACCGGCATGCGCGAGCCGGCCGAGCATTACTGGGCTCGCCTCAGCGATGCCGGCCTGACCATGGCCCCGCTCGAGGCCTGAGACCAGCGCCCGGCAAGACCCCGGAACGAAACGGGGGGCCCGCAGGCCCCCCGAGACGTCAATCTTCCTGCCGGCCGATCAGACGGCCTGCTTGACCCGGAAGCTCAGCCCCTTCTGGGTGTTGGTGAAGGTCGAGCCCTTCAGCCTCCAGGGGGCGGGCAGCACGCCCGACGGGTCGTTCAGGAACAGCTTGAACTTGGCCGAGGCATTCCGGCAGCTCAGCGCCGGATCGGTCGAGCTGTAGATGTAGTACTGGCCCTTCGGCAGGACGAGGCTGCCGATCCGGTCGTTGTTCAGCACTTGGAAGGTGCCGGGGCAGCGGACGTAGCTGCTCGGGGTCGGGGTCGGACCCGGGGTGGGAGCCGGTGAGCTCCCCCGCTTCACGCTGAACCCGACCTGCCGGTTGGTCGACTGGTAGAAGCGGCCCTTGCCGGTGCCGAGCACTGTGTAGCGCCAAGGCCGGGGGAGCTTCCCGTCGTAGTCCCAGAGGAAGTTCCGGAAGTTGGTCGTCGCCTGCGAGCAGGAGAGGAGCGATCCGTCGATCACGGTCACCGTGTACTTGCCCTTGGGCAGGGAGAGGTCACCGATCCGGTCGTTGTGGAGGACCGTGAAGGTGCCACAGTTGACCGTGGCCGCCTCCGACCGGGCCGCACTCACCCAGAGGGAGCCGACCAGGGCGCCGGCGAGGGCCAGCAGGGCGATTGCCAAACGCGGCTTTGAAATTGAAGTGCTCATAATCTCCTTGTCGACGGGGAATCTCTCGTTCGAGATTACTTTCGGTTCATGAGGGGAAACCCTTCCCACGGCGCTAGTTGCGCAGGCCGGGGGATCGGGTTCGCGGTGGGGACCGTCGAAGCGGGGCCACCCGAGCGGGGCGAGCGCGCTCCCGTCGCGCCCGGTGCAGGCAGGCGGTCGATTCCAGACCTTAGAATCGACCCCCGAGGTCCCTGCCCCTCGCAAGCGCCCGTAGCTCAGTTGGATAGAGCGTCGGTCTACGAAACCGAAGGTCACAGGTTCGAATCCTGTCGGGCGCGTCCTCCTCTAGATTGGCACTTCATGATGCGAAGGTTCCTGCCGCTTCTTCTCGCCGGATTCGCCCTGGGTTTGCTCGTCGCTGGTTGCGGTGCCTCGAACACCACGGATGCACCGGAGCGCCTCGCCTCATCCGCAGGAGGGACAGTCAAACCCATTCAGCGAAAGACCTGTCCGAGCAAGACCGGCTCGCAGGCCTTCTTCGGCAGGTTGCAGCTCGTCGTCGTCGACAAGCCGATTTGGATAATGAGTGCCGATGTCGACTGTTCAGGCTTCTCCGGTAAGTCGAATCCAACCAAGATGGCGAAGGTCGGCCCGAGTCGCCTCGGAGGACCCCCGAATCCGAAAGGTTGGGTCAATCCGTTTCGGATGGAAGTAAACCTCGGGAAGCTCCGTTCGCCGTGGCTGATGAGGATCGTCAAGCAAACCGCTGACGGAAAGTTCAAGGAGCTCCATTCGTTCGGGCTCACTTTTGCGCACTTCCCCAAGAAGCCTGGGTATACGGGCCTCTTCATGTGCGTTACCCGGAACTGTCAGGACGTGACCGCAGTAAAGAAGTGTCCTGATGCCGGCCCTGGGAACTTCAACTGTGGATTCCCGCCCCCGGCTCCCTATCGGGTGGGTCGCGGCTCGAGCTACTTCCAGAAAGGGACGGTTTGGCGTTTCCCTCCCACCGGAGGCTTTGGGCCGCTCGT